>JADHYC010000075.1 GCA_016782645.1 Fidelibacterota bacterium
CACAATTTTATTTAAAGGTAATTCGTTTAAGAAGGGTGATTATCAAAAAGTAGGATATTTACCTGAGGAGCGCGGTTTATATCAAAAAATGAAACTCAAAGAGACTATAGTATACCTGGGAAGATTAAAAGGTTTATCCGGAACTAAAGCCGCCAAACAAACTGATGAATTCCTAGAACGGTTTGAATTAACAGATTATGCAAATAGAAAAATAGAAGAACTGTCAAAGGGCAACCAGCAGAAAGTTCAATTTATCGTCTCAATTATTCATGATCCGATTCTACTTATTTTAGATGAACCTTTTGCAGGACTAGATCCAGTTAATCAATTGTTATTGAAGGAAATTATTGGAGAATTAAAGGATAAAGGTGCAACTATCATATTTTCGACACATCAGATGGAGCAGGTGGAAAAGCTTTGCAATGAAATTTGTTTGATCAACAATGGTAAAAAAATCTTATATGGTAATTTAAGAGAAATTAAAAAAGAATACGGCACTCAGGTCGTTACTATTGAATTTCAAGGAGAAAAAGAAACATTAGAGGATTTAAAATCTCTCAGGAATTTACGTTTAGAAGATAACAGTCTTACTGGTGAAATGCCGGAGGGAATATTTTTGAATGATGTCCTTGTTGAAGTAATGAATCATGTCTCTGTTACACGTTTTCATCTATTAGAACCTTCTCTCGAGCAAATATTCATTGATCAGGTGAAGGAAGAGGGTAGACCATGAAAAATGTTTTAGTAGTTATGAGATGGGAGTATTTAACTCGGATTCGCACAAAGTGGTTTATAATATCTACGATCATTATGCCTTTAATTATTCTTGCATCTATGTTTATACCTACTCTTATAATGACTGGCCCTGATACTGAAGTAAAAGTAATTGCTATTGTGGATGCTACCCAGTATTTAGGTGGTATAGTAGATAAGACTTTAGGAGAAAGATATAAACTGAAAGATGATACTCCAAAATATCAGGTTGTACTTTTACAAGATGGAAATTTTGATGTTTTAAAAAAGCAGGCTTCCGAACTTTTAGATTCGGATGTTATTTACTCTTATCTGGTAATTCATGAAGATGTAATGAATTCTAATGAAATTAAGTATTACGCCAGAAATCTGGGGAATTTTAAAGATCAGGAGCAGATTTGTAGGGCAGTAAATAAAGTAATTTCGAGACAAAGGATGTTAAAGGCTAATTTCGATCCGGAGGTTATCAGTTCCCTGATTCGTGAAGTAGATTTTAAGATGCTTGAAGTTGGGAAAGAGGATGAAGAAAAGGAGGGAAGTGAAATAATTTCTTATTTAACTCCCATTATTTTTGTAATGATGCTTTTTTTCGCTATTTTTATGTCATCTCAAATTTTACTTAGAAGCGTTATGGAAGAACGCACAAATAGATTAGTAGAAATTCTTCTTTCCTCTATAACTCCGGGAGAGTTAATGTCTGGTAAAATCATTGGTTTGGGATTACTTGGATTAACACAACTTGCTCTGTATTTAATTGTTGGGTATTTTGCATCTTCCTATAAAGGTATTCAAATTGTAACATCGGCGAATGTAATACTATTTTTAATATATTTCGTTCTAGGATATCTATTGTATGCCAGTATTTTTGCTTCGATAGGGACTATATTTAATTCTGAACACGAAGCACAGCAGGTATCTTCTTTTCTATCAATTATTTGTGTTATACCTATAATGCTGTCTTCTTATGTTATTGCCAACCCACAATCAACTACTACAACTATACTGTCTTTTATACCGGTTATTACGCCTTTTTTCATGATTTTAAGAATTGGAGTTGAAATACCTCCATTATGGGAAATATTTGGTACGATTGGTGTACTCATTCTATTTGTCTGGTTAACAATGTTAGCAGCAGGTAAGATTTTTAAAGTTGCTGTTTTAATTTATGGTAAACGTGCAACGCTTTCCGAAATTTGGCAGTGGGTTAAAGAATAGCAGTTTGTAATTAGTAATTTGAATTATACTGTCTACGTATAAAATTTTATCAAGAAATTGCACAGATTATTAATAGCTCGTAAATCCTTAATTTTTTATATCTCTGCGTTCTTTGCGATCTCTGCGGTGGAAAATTTAGGGATATTTCAATTTGGATGTCTAAATAAATGTATTATATTTCTATGGATTGATTTTGTTTTTTTTAATTAATAGGAGTACAAATGTTAGAACTCAATGACAGTAATTTTGACAATAATGTAATGAAATCAGATATTCCTGTTTTAGTTGACTTTTGGGCAGCCTGGTGTATGCCTTGTGTGAAAATGGGTCCAATTTTTAAAGAGCTTGCAGAAGAGTATGATACTAAGATCAAGTTTGCAAAAGTTAATGTGGAAAAATCTCAAGCTCTTGCTCAGAGATTTGGTATTCGTAGTATTCCTACACTATTAATATTTAAAGATGGAAAAATTGTGTCCCAGATTATTGGAGTGCATCCAAAACGGAATTTGGAGAAAAAGATCAAAGAATTTATCTAATCTTTTTTACTGTTTATTTTTATTTTTCATTAGTCCCTGTGATTTAATGCAGGGATTTTTTTATTTTCTTCAGAGAATAATTTGCCACTAAGACACACCGATACGGTTATTATTCCATACGGGATAGGCAAATACACAAAGAAATGAAATGTATTATAAGAATATTTTCTGGAAGGAAGGCAGATTTATTTCTTTAGGTTTGTGTGTAATTGGTCATTAATTAAAAGAAATTGAGGAATAGAGAAACTAAATAACGCTATAAAGATTTTGTTAAAAATGATTATTTATTCATTTTCTGTGTAGATATTGTCAGATTATATTGATAGTATAAGAAGTTATTTGTAGGAGTTTCTTATTCTACCTTTATTTCCTGAACAGGCTCACTCTCATTTTCAGCATTGTCGAGTGCAGTTATTGTATAATACCAATCTCTATCAATTTCTTCTGATTCTTCTGTATATTCGAACTGATCACCGGAAACAATGGCGAATATATTTTTACCATTGTTTAGATCAATAGGTAATGATTTTGACCGGTATATTACGAAATGCTGTATTGTGTCACTATCATTTTGGAAAGTGGGGGGCTTCCAGGTGAGTTTAATTCCCGTTTCATTTTTTTCGGCATTAAAATTTTCCGGTGATAATGGCAGTGTTGAATCTTTCCATGGCAATGCCGGTATTAGAGCAGGATATTGAAATTTTGTTGATTTGATTGATAACCATTTTTCATCATCGAAAGAACTTGCCGCGAAAAATACACAGCCTTGCATTCCAATCATTCTTACATCGTCAATTTCTTCGAGAATTTCTTCCCATGAAATCCCGTACACTCCCAAGCCCGGTAGAACCGGTCTCTCGACACTAAATTTTTCTTTCCATCTTCTGATTGTCACAGGAAATTTATTTATTTTTCCGCCTCTTCCATAATAGATCATAGGTATTATCATATCAATTTTCCCTATTTCAGACCAGCGCCTTGCATCTTGATATACAACATGATAACCATTCCACTTAGAGTTATTATAGTTACCAATAACTGCTGCTGATACCTTAATCCATGGTTTTACAGAAGTAATACTATCGTATGCTTTTGCAATAAAAGCTGTCACCTGATCACGTTGCCAGTTTGCCCAATCAAGGTTCAGGGGATTACCATGCTTAGAATTAAATCTTTTTACACTTATAGAATCATGAGAGTAGCCAAGTTTTGGTGAACCTTCCGGGTATCTAATATAGTCGAAATGGATGCCGTCAACATTGTATTTTGATATTATGTCATCAACAATATTGACGATATGATCATGAACCGCTGGGATTCCGGGTGAAAAGGAAATATAATGATTCTCTGCACGAGGCATTGGATTACCGGCACTATCACATACAACCCATTCGGGATGTGCGAGGATTGGTTGAATTGGGATAGTATTAATTGGATCTTCTATACCACGCCACGCCGGAAAGGTATTAATCCATGCATGAAGTTCCAATCCGAGTTCGTGAGCAGTTTCAATTGCGAATTCAAGCGGGTCCCAACCTGGATCCTTACCTAATGTTCCCGTTAACATATTACTCCAGGGTTCATAGTTTGATTTATAAAATGCGTCTCCGTTACCTCTGACCTGAAAGAAGATCATATTGAGATTAGCATTTTTAGCTTTAGAAAAAGTATCTTTAATATATTGCTTTATGGAATCAGGATTATGAGTTTTTATCGTTTTAGTGTAATCAAATCTACTCATCCAAACACCACGAGCTTCTCGGGCGGGAGTAAAAGGTAGCGAGATCTTTGGAATTTCTTGAATAAAAGATGTTTCATCGGTTATAGGTTCACTTGGGGGTTGAATTGCCGGTTCAATTATGGGTTCTGTTGTTGGTTCAATTACAGGAATGGTGGGAATACAGGAAGTGAGTGAACTTAGAAATGCAATAGAAATAATAGTAACTAAGCAGATTGTTAAATATTTAATCTTATTATTTTTCAAAGTATTCCTTTCATGTTACTAAGTTTAAGATAATTTTTATATGTTGTTTCATGATATTAAAATTTAATACAAGCTTTTTGAAATACCTAATCAGCTTTTATATTCTATAACAATTTTTTTCTTTGAGAATATGTTATAGGGTTTGGAGTTTCCTCAGAATTGAAAAAAGAATATAACATAAGATTTTGTACATTTTGATGATAAAATTCACTAATAAGTGGAAAAGTGGTTACAGAAATTCCGGAATTTAAAGAACATTATTTTAGGAATCTTTTAAGTTACCTCCCCTATTTCTTATCCTTAACAAGCCTTCCCGACGTTCAGGCCGGAAGGGGATTAAAGGATTGGTTTAATAATTTTACCGTAATGCCCCGGATTTAATCCTAAAATTTTGTAGGGATTTCGGATAACTGATTGACTTGCCGAATATTTGATGAATCAGTAAGTTTGAGCCTGATTTTTAACTAATGAGGGAAAACATTTATGAGACCAATAAAGACTTTTACTGTTTCTCCTATTCTGCCTCAGCGTCTTCAGCGCCTTTATGATATTGCCAACAATCTCTGGTGGAGTTGGGAATCAGATGCAAGAGAGCTATTTAGAAGGTTGGATGCAGATTTATGGGAAGATACACGTCATAATCCGTTACTTGTTTTAAGTTGTATTGACCAGAATGTACTTGATGAAAGAGATCAGGATGATAGTTATGTTTATCAACTGGAAGGGGTGGCGGAAAAATTTGATCAATATATGAAGAGAACTCCATGGTATAAAAAGAGAAATGGATTCATCCAGGACCTTAATGTGGCATATTTTTCTATGGAATACGGTATAACTGAATGCCTACCAATTTATTCTGGTGGTCTTGGGGTTCTCGCTGGTGATCATCTCAAATCGGCTTCTGAACTTGGTATTCCCCTTGTTGGTGTTGGACTTTTATATCAAAAAGGTTATTTCCAACAAACATTAAATATTGATGGGTGGCAGGAAGAGAAATATCCTGTGAATGATTTCTATAATATGCCATTAACTCTTGAAGTTGATGAAAATGGCAATCCTCTACTTGTTAAGATTCCCTTTCCAGATAGGATGGTTTTTACAAGAATTTGGAAGGCAATGGTTGGAAGAGTTCCTCTTTACCTTCTCGATACTAATATTGCTGAAAATTTGCCAGAAGACAGAAAAATAACCGCTGAACTATATGGTGGCGATGGAGAAATAAGAATTCAACAAGAGATTGTTTTAGGTATAGGTGGATTCACAGCGCTTGAGACCGTTGGAGTTTCTCAATTTATATGCCACATGAATGAAGGTCATCCTGCATTTTCTTCATTGGAGAATATAAGAAAGATGGTTCTTCAGAATGGCTTGTCTTTTTACGAAGCACTTGAAGTGGCTAAATCAAGTGCCGTTTTTACTACACATACGCCGGTTAAAGCAGGGATTGATATTTTTCCATCTGAATTGATTGAAAAATATTTTGATAATTACTGCAAGGAAGTATCAATATGTATAGATGAGTTGCTGGCATTAGGAAGAAAGAATCCTTCAGATTCTGACGAAGATTTTTCAATGGCTATACTAGCGATGAAGTTATCTAGTAAGACAAATGCGGTCAGTAAACTTCATAAAAAAGTTGCTTGTGAAATGTGGCAGTCACTTTGGCCAGAAGTTTTACCGCAGGAAATACCGATAGGTGGAGTAACTAATGGAATTCATCATGGTTCCTGGGTTTCGAGAGAAATATCAGGTCTTTTTGATCGCTATCTTGGTCCAAAATGGCTTTCAGAACCCGCAGATAAATCGGTATGGGAGAAAGTTGAAGATATTCCAGATGGTGAGTTGTGGAGAACTCATGAAAGAAGGCGGGAACGTCTTGTAGCATTTACACGAAAGAAATTACAAGAACAATATCGTAATCTTGGAAAATCACGGTCTGAAATAGCACGGGCAAAAAGCGTATTGAATACAGAAGCTCTTACCATCGGTTTTGCTCGAAGATTTGCATCTTATAAGCGAGCTACTCTGGTTTTAAGTGACCCTGATAGGTTAATAAAATTATTAACAAATAAAGATTATCCTGTTCAGATTATCTTTGCTGGTAAAGCGCATCCAAAAGATGAAGTGGGGAAAAAATTAATAAGAAAGATTGTAAAACTTGCTTCGGAGGAACCTTTTCGCCAACATATCGTTTTTTTGGAAAATTACGATATGAATATTGGAAGATATTTAGTTCAGGGATGTGATTTGTGGTTGAATACACCCATTAGGGGATTGGAAGCCTGTGGTACAAGTGGAATGAAAGCCATTTCTAATGGAGCATTACATTTCAGTACTCTTGATGGATGGTGGGATGAAATATATGAGCCTGGTATTGGTTGGGCGATTGGAAAAAGGGAAGAGTATGATGATCTCGATTATCGCAATAAACAGGAAGCTAATGCTTTATATGAAGTTCTTGAAAGAGAGATTATCCCTACTTTTTATAAAAGAGATGATGCTTTACCGAGAGAATGGATTTCGATGATTAAAAGATCAATGGTTGGAATTTGTCCAATTTTCAATACCAATAGAATGCTCTCTGAATATACATCTGATTTCTACTATCCGTCAGCAATGCGAGCAAGTATTATGAAAGAAAATGATTTTTCAAAAGCAAAGGATTTAGCAAGTTGGAAGAAGAGAATGAAGAAACAGTGGGACTCCATTCGCTTTTTGAATGTGGAATCAGGAACAGCAGGCGGTTTATCTGTTAAAAGTTCGCTCTTTATAAAAGCTGAAGTATATCTCGGTGGTATTTTACCTGACGATGTGGAAATTCAAATATATTATGGGAAATTAGATAGTGATAGATTAATTAAAAATGGTAAAATAATATCAATGCTAGTTGAGGATAATTCAGTATCAAAGAAATATATTTATAAAGGTGAAATATCCTCTTGGGAAAGCGGCTTGAATGGTTTTACTATAAGAGTTATCCCTAAGCATGAAGCTTTAGCTTATCCACTTGAAGAAGGATTAATTCATTGGTTTGAGAACTAAAAGAATATATATTTTGTATGAAATTGAAGGTGCGAATTATAAAATATTTGAAATAATTAAATAATGGAAATTTTAAATAATAAAAAAGTAATTAGCCGCCTAAAAAATGCAAAAAGAATGGTTGTTTTAACTGGTGCAGGGATTTCTGCTGAAAGCGGTATCCCAACATTTAGAGGTGAAAATGGTTTATGGACTAAACTTTCCCCTAATGAACTAGCGAGTTTCGAGGCTTTTTATAATAATACAGCAGTAGTTACGGAATGGTATAAACATCGAAGGGAGATTATTGAAGACTCAAAACCAAATCCAGGGCATTGTGCTCTGGTGGAGCTTAGCAAGATTCCTGAAGTTTTTAATTTAATAACTCAGAATATTGACGGTCTTCATCAAAAAGCAGGATGTGAAGATGTAATTGAGCTCCATGGGAATATTATGGAATGTTATTGTATAAAGTGTGGCAAAAGGTACACATCTGAAAAATTTGATGAGATTTATAATAATACTTTGAAACATATTCCTAAATGTGATTGTGGGGGATTAATTCGCCCTGATGTAGTATGGTTTGGGGAGCCACTTTCCAGGGAAAATATAGAAAGGGCTTATCAAGTATCAATAAATGCTGATGTATTTTTATCAATTGGAACTTCTGCTCAAGTTGCACCGGCGTCAGACCTTCCGAGATATGCAAAGCGTAATGGAGCTTTATTGATTGAAGTTAATCCAAATAGAACTGTACTTACTGATATTGTAGATTTATGGCTTAAAGGTGATGCCGGAGACATCCTTCCAAAATTTGTAGAGGAATACAAGAATGTAAAAGAGAACTAATTCTCATCAATTTAGATATAATTCATTTTCATAATTATTTTATGACTAAGGTATTATTAAATAAGGGTTTAATATATATTATTATAGGCGGGCTATTTTGGGTTGCTACGATAAATAGTTGTGCATATTATAATACTTTTTATAACGCTCAACAGTATTTTGAAGAGGCTCTAAAAGGTTATAAAAAAGAAAAAGATAGTAAAATGTCCGTTGCTTTACGAAGGAAATTTGATTCTGCTATCGAGAAAGCAAATAAAGTTATAATTGAATATCCTGACAGTAGGTGGACTGATGACGCATTATATATTATTGCACTTTCTTACTATTATAAGGGTGATTATATTGGTGCAAAGAAAAAATTTGAAGAATTCATTATGCGATGTCATTGGAGCGAATTGCTTCCTGAAATGGAAATTTGGTATGGACGCAATCTGTGGAAAATGGGAGAGTACGAGTTGGCTTTACATCATTTGAGAAAAATATCAACTTCAATCGATGATCCATTACTCCTTTCTGAAGTTTATTATGCGATTGCAGAGCTATTCCAGGAGCAAAATGATCGTGATTCTTCTCTTTTCTATTTTACTAAGGTAACGAAATTGGGTAAGGGTGAAGATATTTATGCTGAGGCTCAGTTTAAGATTGCGGAAATTTATTTAGAAAGGGATCAGATTCAGGAAGCAGTTGAGAATTTAAAGAGTGTGTCGCGTTATTCGCCTCCCCCGGAGTTGAAAGATCAAATGCAGATACTTCTGGCAAAAATTTACAGGGAATCAGGGAGGTACGATGAAGCTCGAGAACTTATAATGGTAAAATTAAATGATCCTGAAAATGAAAATATCTGGAAAGCTCTGGAATTAGAGCTTGCGCTCATATATTTAGCTGAAGAGGATTATGAATCGGCAATATCCCGTTTTTCTCACATAAGTGAAACATATAAAAGAACACTTGAATCAGCTGAAGCCTATCGATATCGTGCAAAGCTGAATATGACTTACTTTCATGATTATGAAAAAGCTCAGAATCAGTTTGATATGGTCAGTAAAGAGGATCCAAAATCCAAATTTGCCTTAGAAGCGAAGCAAAAATCTTTGGAGATTAAAAGATTTTTTAAAGTTAAGAAAAACCTGGACGCGTCAGTTAAGCAAATTATGGAGTTAAATAATACATTGACAGAATCCGAAGATAAAACTATAAAAGAAATTGATGAAAATATAAGTCCGGAAGATTTGAAAAAAGCTGTTGAAAAGCAGGAAATGGCAAGAAGGAAGCAAATTGATACACTGGCGGTTTTTGCTGATTATTATAAAAATATTTATGAAATGGCAGAACTTTACTATTTCAATTTTCAGCAAGTTGATAGCGCTGTAATTAATTTTGAAAAGATAGCCCATTCTAATCTTTATAATCCATACATAGAAAAAGCGTTTTATGCTCTGTATTATGTTTATGATAATGAGCAAGATTCAGTAACAGCTTCTTTTTATAAAAATATTTTACAAGAACAATATCCTGATTCTCCTTATCTCTCTTTTATAGAAAAAAAAGAGATAATCTTACCAAAAATAGAAAGAGATGCAGAAAAACTCTATATAAAATCTGAGGACCTCTTTAATTCGGATCCCGATTCTGCAATAACATTTCTTATATCGATTCATGACAATTATCCGTTATCTTTATATGGTGAAAAAAGTGTGCTGAGTATCGCATGGTTATATCAACATCGGATTTTTAATATTGAGAGTTCCATTTCGTGGTATCAGTCGTTTATGGATTTTTATCCTAATAGTCCGTTTTTTTCTGATGTGCAACACCAATACAATGAACTCTCTGATATTTTGGCTAATATAACAGCTGATACAACTGATCAGGATTCTACTGAAATTATTCCCCCTAAATTGCCCTCTAAAACTAAAGATTTGCACGTTATTCCTGAGAATACATCCGTTAAATTAGATACTATATCTGCTACTACGGAATTACCAATAAAATCAGGTACTTCTATCAAGACCACTGAAGGTAAAATAGAAAAATGAGGAAATTTAGAGAAACTGGAGTAGTTGAAAATGTTAAAATTGCCAGGGATATTTATCGTTTAAAATTAAAAATTCCTGATATTGTAAATTCAGTAGAACCCGGACAATTTTTGAATGTTTATTTTCAGGACTCTCCAAAGATTTTTCCAAGACCATTTAGTATTGCCGGGGTAGATGATAATAATATCCTGATCATTTATAAGGTAGTTGGTTCACAAACTGAAAAGATGAGTTACTGGCAGAAAGGCTTCAAAATTAAAGTTTTAGCTCCCTTAGGAAATTCCTTTGAGTTGGATTCTGAAAATGATGTTTCATATGTTTTAGTTGCTGGTGGAGTAGGTGTTGCACCTTTAATGTTTCTTCGCGATAGTCTGTTTTTGATGGGAATAACTCCCCACTTTTTTATCGGAGCGAAAAATATAAACGAACTTCCTATTGCTGAAGATACAAAATCTAAATTATATCTTTCAACTGACAATGGATCACTTGGATTTGCAGGTAATGTTGTTAAACATTTTAAATCAATGTTGGGTTCTATACCAAAGCCAGTATCTATTTATGCGTGCGGTCCGAATCAAATGAATAAAGCAATGGCTAAGTTGGGAATTGAACAGGGAATGAAACTTCAAGTATCACTTGAAAGAGTGATGGCATGTGGTTTAGGGATTTGTCAAGGATGCGCTATGAATATTATGAGCACTACAAGTGATAGTCATTATTCTCTTGTATGTAAAGATGGACCTGTTTTTAAAGGTGAAGAGATAATTTTAACCGCTAATGAACGCTAATAAGAATGCAAAATTCAAGATTTCAAAAGGGATTAAAAACTAGTTTAAAAATGCCAGCTACAACTGCCAATTTATCCTTTATAGCTAATCTATTTTTCAGGTAAAAATGATAGACCTTAATACAAAATTGGGAAATAAATTATCGTTATCAAATCCGATTCTTACGGCTTCCGGTACTTTTGGTTATGGGGATGAGATTTCTGATATTGTTGATGTTGAACTTTATGGGGGAATTGTTACAAAATCTTTGACTTTGAAACCTCGTGAAGGTAATCCTCCACCCAGGATTGTTGAGACTCCTTCCGGAATGATTAATTCTATTGGACTGGCTAATATTGGAGTTGACCTGTTTTTAGAAGAAAAGGCTGACTTTCTAAAAATCTATCGGGGACAAGTTATTAT
>JADHYC010000076.1 GCA_016782645.1 Fidelibacterota bacterium
CATAGCCTGTTGATTCGGCAATCCCGGCAAAGGTGATTAACTTCTGTTCGATCTTCAAAGTGTTATTGGCAAAAGAATCCTGGAAACAGTGCTGACCATATTCACAATAAGCATCCAGTTTGTCCTTGCCAACATCAAACGCAACAACTAATTTGTTATCAGGAATGGTTTTTGAATGAATTGTTTGAATTTTCATAGCGGGGATCTCCTTTTCATGACCGATAGTGGCCACTATCTAAAAATACATTGTCAGAGGAGGGATGCCCGCTATTTATTTTAAGTTCGTTCATAAGTGTAATAGTATGGTGGAGGTAACTCGGTGAGCTGTTCGATGATTTTGAAGTTTAATGATTTTGCACGAGATGGCTTTTCTGCAAAACAGAATTGCTCCGAAGTCCGGCGTATCTCATACTTTACCCGTTATACATTAAATAATTTGGAGGATAAAATCTATGAGACGAATAACTATATTTATTATAATATTCTTCTCGATATTGCTGATTGGATGCAAATCTACAAAGGAGAATAATTTTACAGTTGTACGTAAATCAATTGAAAAATCAAATAAAGACATGGAGTTGGCCTTTCAAAATGATGATATTAATTTGTTAATGAGTTTATACTCTAACGACTGCATTTTAAGTATAATTGGAGGAAATGATTACTCTGGCAGAAATGATGTTGAAAAGTTATTTAATCGCGTGCTCAAAAATCACAAAGTAAATTCATACATATTAAATATTGAAGAATTAGAAGTATACAATAATTCAGCGTTAGAGCGTGGTACATTTTATTGGTTTTCAGAACGTAAAAACGGTGAAGAGTTTAAAGCCCGTGGTCGCTATTGGATTTTGAGAAAATATACGGAGCAAAATACCTGGAAAATTCACAGATTTATTGAAAATGAATTACCACGTTCAGATAAAAATTAATGATAATACAAACTGTTTTAATTCAACTATATATAAATGTATAACAAGTCAATAAACCTGACCGCTTACAGCGGATGATTTTTAGGAGTTTGGTGGTTGTTGGAGAGCGTTCTATTCCTTTGTTCAGCTTCTTCTCCAAAGCGGCAGGTTATCTCGGTCGTTAGGCGCAAAAACAAATTTAAGAGGTACAATTATGAGAAAGTATTTTTTTTCAATAATTATTTGCTTGATAACATTGACCTTTACAAAAGGACAACAAGTAAACTCATTTATTACCTCAGATAACGAATCCATATACTTTACAAGAATTGGTAATGGGCCGAAAGTAGTTCTATTATATGGAGGTCCAGGTTATGCGGTTAGCGCAATGAGACCATGGGCAGATTCATTATCAAATGAATTTGAATGCATCTTATATGATCAAAGAGGAACTGGTCTCTCAAGTAATGTGAAATTTGATAGTACAACAATAAATCTCCTGAGAGCCGTAAAGGATATTGATGAATTAAGGAAATATCTTGGTGAGGATAAATTAACAATTTGTGGAATATCATGGGGTGGAATGCTCGCACAAGCATACGCCTCATTTTACCCGGAAAATACCAAGAAAATTGTTCTTGTCAGTACGTTAGGACCAGATTTAAGTTTGATGTCTGCATTCGTCGATAACATGAACATGAGAAGATATCCGGAGGAAATGGATTCATTACTTTATTGGAATAATATGCCCGACAATGACCTTGCAAAAATGAAGCGGTCTTTTTACACCTACTTACCAGAATTCTATGATCACGATATTGGCCAGAAAATGTTGCCAGAATTTTTCGCAACAACAACCTATCACGAACAGATGGAAAATCTAATGTGGAAGGATTTATACACAAGTTACGATCTGAAATCGAGTTTAAAGAATTATAAAGGTTCCTGTTTTATAATTAGAGCTAGACAAGATCCGGTACCAGCCGAGGAAATCTATCGGATAAAAGAAATATTGCCGCAAACCAAAATAATAATAATTGAAAAATGCGGTCATTTCCCTGATTATGAAAAACCCATAGAATTCTTTGTAAAATTGAGAAAAGTATTAGGATAAATTGAAAACTATAACAAAGATTGTATCAACATTATTAAAACGGTTTTAATACAGCAACTTGAGTTGCTATATAGTCATTCTTTGCTTTTATTGCGTATAACATGCAAATCAACCGGGCGCTATAATGTAAGCGGCATTAGTGCTGTTCTTGGCTTTTGTGATAAAAGTAAAATTGTTGTTCGGCTATAGTGCAATAAACTAAATAGTAGCAAACAATACTTACAATGAAAGTTAAGCATTGTTTGCATAAACTTTGGCGTAGTCTTTTAATTTGGCATCGCAGTTCTGGGGCGCCGGTTATTTGCAGCGCCGTTATACATTTTAAAATAAGGAGTAAAAAAATGAAACATTTGCGCTATTTATTACTTTTGGTAATAGTCATTACTCAAAGTACTCATGCACAAAACTGGGTGTTTCAATTAAGCAATACGGATAAAAATTTATGGTCTGTTACTTTTCTTGATGCGAATACAGGATTAGTTGCCGGAGAAGGAGGTACAATTTTAAAAACAACTGACGGCGGGAGTACTTGGCAGCAAAAAAACTCAAATACTGGAAATGCATTGGGGGGAATACAATTTGTAACTCCCAATATTGGTTATGCTGGAGGGATGGATGGTCCATTACTCAAAACAACTGATACCGGGGAATCATGGAATATTATTAACTTTTCAAACATAACCCAACAAAAGCTTGGTGGAGGTTGGTTTTTCAATGAAAATAATAGTGTTATTGCACTGGGTAATACAAATTATGATAATTCGAAAATTCTAAAAACCACGAACGGCGGTGCTTCCTGGGATACAGTTTATACTCCCAATGGTGGTTGGATTAGTTATTTCTATTTCCCTGATTCAGATACTGGGTATTGTACAGTGAGTGGTGGTAAAGTTTATAAAACAATTGATGGTGGAAGCAACTGGGTTACTTTAGATTTAGGCTCAGATTTATGGATGTCAGGCATCTATTTCTTTGATGGTAACAGTGGGTTTGTTGGGGGTGGTAGCTACGAGCCTATGGGGGGTACCCTATACAAAACTATTAATGGAGGTTCTGACTGGCAAGAGGTATTAAACGGTTTTGCGATTGCTAAGATATTTTTTTGCGATTCAGACAATGGATACGCTCTGGCTGCAAATGACACAACCGGATCAGGAATTATTATCAAAACAAGTAATGGTGGATTAGATTGGTCAGTTTTTGAGACACCAGAAGATAGTCTAAATGGTTTTCATTTTATAAATCCAAATCTTGGTTATGCAGTAAGTAATAAAGGAATAATTCTTAAGTATAGCACCGGAACTGGAATAATTAATACGAACATAATGAACTCCTGCTTCACTTTGTACCAGAACTACCCTAACCCATTTAATCCATCGACATCCATTACCTATCAGCTTGAATCTTATAGTCATGTCATTCTTAAAATATATGATATTCTTGGGCATGAAATTGCAGTTTTGGTCGATGAAGATAAAGCGCCCGGAAGCTATTCAGTGGAATTTTCTATTACTAAAAAACATCTTTCTAGTGGAATTTATTTTTATAGATTGGAAGTAGGTAATTTTTCGTTTGTAAAAAAGATGATTTTTCTTCTATAAGGGAAATATTCTTAAAAGGTAAATAGAAATTGTGATATCAAATGTATATCCATCCGCTTCCACCTGACAGCGAACGCCGTTAGATGATTTGGGGGTTTGAGAGTTTGAAAAGCGTTCTTGAAATAATAAAGGTTTACTGGTTTCCATTCGCCGTAGGTGAAGCATGACGATATAAGAGGAATTATACCCAAAACTTAGCTGTTGACAATCGTGTGTATAATACTGTATATTATGATGTGATATTTGGAGATAAAAAATGATTGAAAAACATGCACGAATTAATATTACTTTACCAAAATCTTTAGAAGAAGAACTAACTTCCGTGTCTAAAGAATTGAACGATAAAAAAAGCCATATTATTGCCCGCGCTCTAAATCTTTACTTCGATGAATTAGATACTTTAATCGCAGATAATCGATATAAGAAGTACAAAGAAGGTAACTCCAAAACCTATACTCTTTCTGATTTGGAAAAAGTAATCGGATAATATATTGTACACCGTCGAATTTCTTAAAGAAGCGGTTGAAGAATTAAGTCGTATTGATCCGATATGGCAAAAACGTATTCTGAATAAAATAAAAATGCTATCTGCTGATCCTAAAAACCTTGCTAATAATATCAAAAAACTTAAAGGAAAATATCAGGAATATTATCGATTACGAGTTGGTGATTACCGAGTAATATATAGCCAGGAAAAAGATCGCTTGGTTATTTTAATTATCCGCGTTGGACATAGAAAAGAAATCCATTAAAGACCTATAACAAATAAGGATTGATACAACGGAACGTTGTCATCAATCCAGGGTTCAAGAAGCCCGGATTTCAGCGACAATACATTATATATAGGGTAAACCCCGTTATTCCAAAGGAACTCTCCAACGGAGTCCTTCGTGACCTTTGGAGGATGTTCACTATCTAACAGGGTAAAGCTTTGAGAGGGTAAGTTTTTTGAAACAGGAAAAATTGTAGTTCGGGAGTAAAGTTGACAATAATTGGGGATAGATTCAACTTTTGCGAGCAAAATATTCAATCAAAAACTCAATTCAGACCAAGAATCTGAATATCATTTTCACATAATCATAAATCCAGATGTAAATATTCATGCCGCCCCGAAAATACTGGCAGGCGGTTGAATAAAAGCTCATTCGATACTTTCAAATAATTACATCATCTATCCATAACCGACCATAAAGGACAAAATAGAATACAAGTAAGTTAATTTGCCGCCGCAATAAAAAATCTTGAGCACAAAGCCATTTCATACAAAGTAAGCGCTGATTAGAGAAGTAGCTATGCTTCAAATTTCTAAACGAGTCGTTATACCGACCAATGAAATCGAAATTACTGCTATTCGCGCCCGGGGAGCAGGAGGTCAAAACATTAATAAAGTATCCACTGCCGTACACTTACGTTTTGATATAAAGAACTCATCGTTACCGGATTTATATAAGCAACGCCTGTTGAGGTTAAACGATAAACGCCTTACCAAAGAAGGGGTAATCGTCATCAAGGCTCAACAGCAACGGAGTCAGAAAAAAAACAGAGACATTGCATTAGACCGACTAAAAGATCTCGTAAAGAGCGTTTTAGGCACACAAAAAAAGCGGAAACCTACGAAACCGACTATACGATCTCAGATCAGACGCCTCGATAGCAAATCCAAACGAGGTCAAATTAAAGCTTTAAGAGGAAAAATCGAGCTTACAGATTGAAGCATTGTTCCAATCCAAAGACTTTATGTCATTTTAGATATGTTCATTCTTCAACTTTCGTTGAAAAATTTTACCAAAAAACATAAATAGGAATCTTCACTATTTGCGCGGTCAACACGATGCTCAAGCGGATGCCGCCAGGCAGTGCATGAGTTACATATTTGGATATTCAGCGGTGCCGATTAGCCGCCAGCCGTTAAAGGATTCTAATAAAATCAGGATCCAATTCACCACAAAATTGATATAAAATGAATACATTTCTATCGGATCCGGAGACATTAGTTTGAAAATGTAGAAAAACTGAATATTGAGGTCTGGTGTGATTTATCTGAACGCTCGTTGCAAATCAAAAAAGCCACTGTCAGCAGTGGCTTTTTATATTGATGCTGTTAGTTATCTACCAATTCGGCAACTTATCGTAGGACCAGATGAAATTCAGGCTCAATATTTCACCAGCCACTTTTGATTTTTCAAATAATCTCAATGTTTTTCTAATGACGGCAGTGTGTAGTGTGACGTGGTTCGCCTTTCCAATGATCCGCCCAAAAGGGAAATTAATAAAAGCGCATCTTGGCGGCGACAATATCAGCGCTTGCTCATAGAATGGCGTTAGCAGCGCAGTGGGAATTTGGGCCATCTCAATCCGGGATGCGATCATACAAGCGGTTTCCGCTGTCCTGGCAGAACAAGGAATAATTAAAGCTCCGTGACATTCTGCCTTTATTAACTTCTTTGTCACTTCCTTGACTGATTTTGCCAAAAGACCCGAATTGTTGTTTGCCCCGGAAAAACTGTATAGATATTCGTTGATTTTTCCGATCAAGCCCTCCTTTTGCAGGAGAATCAGGCGATCAATCGGAAGCACAACATTGAAATCATCTTTTACTTCGCTGGTCTCCCAGTCAATTGGAAAGAATTTCAAATCCTCGCGATTGAAATTAATATCAATTTCACGGTAAGAATAATTGTGATCACTCTCATCCGCCGTAAAAGGCTGATCATCTTTTAAATAAGCGCCACACACCGAAATCAATGCGATTTTACTCTCAATCAGCTTTTCTTTAAACGGTGTCCAATCTGTATTCTTTTGTCGTTCCTGAATGCGATATGATCGCGCCATTTGTTCGTACAACAGTTGCTTTCTTTCAGGTAAAAATGAAAAGTCGGTTTGTTTCATACTTAAAATTTAACAAATAATATTGGATTTCTCAATACATGAAAATATAAATGTGGGAGAAGCTTTTAAAAATTATCCTTTAATTTCCTGATTCGGTCATTCGCCCATTCTCTTAATTCGTCTATACTTAAATGCTTATAGTCTTCATAAAGATAGGGTTCGCCGAAATTAAAGTTCACGTTCATAGAACGCACCCGCCAGTCGCCACGTGTTTTTGCCAGATAGAGCCCCTTCGTTCCTATTGGTAGAATATCTGTTTTCGCATTTTTCGCCAGATAAAACGCCCCCCTTCGGAACCGATTCATCTTTCCTGTAACGGTGCGTTGTCCTTCCGGAAAAATCAGAATGGACGTTCCCCGATTCAGCGCTTCTCTGGCTCTGTCCATACTCTGAATTGTTTCTTTCAGACTACCTCTTGCCACCGGTATGTTTCCCCATCTGGTCGTCATTTTACCCCAAATAGGCCAGGAAAAATGATCCACCAACTCAAGTACAGAGAAAAACAGAGGTATATAGCCGGGACAAATAAATGCATCCAATAAGGATTCGTGGTTGCAGATAATCAAATAGGATTTTGTATGGTCAAACTTATCAAGACCGGTCACCTTAACGCGCACTCCGATGCTTCGCAGTATCAAACGGCACAATGGTCTTATTAGTATGACGATTTGTTGTGGCGGATAGAATATCATTCCGATGAATACTAATGCAGCTATCAGTGAAAAGATCGCAATGGCAACTATCCACCTATAAATATATACCACATATTGCATTCAAATCTTCCCTGTTATCTCAATACCACACCCAAAAAGCAGATTTAAATATAATAATAAAGCCCTGAGCTCCAAATGCTTTTTACTCTCAGTACCTTTAAACCTGGATTATTCACCAGCTCGTGAATTAATCAGGTTAAATAGGGTATCATCCGCGAAGATGTTTAAAAACAGGTAAACTAAACCCGTCCTTGGGGCAAGGAATTTGATTGTTTTTTTTGGAAAGCTGACATAGTATGAGAATCCGTCGTACTCTAACTCTGTTGAGAGCACTTAGCTGCCTTTTAACTTGATTTTACAGGGAGCTGGGATTAAATTTGCTATGCTCGAAACGATGGGCTTAAAACACTTGTACTGATTGTAAATATTGAAGTTAGAGAAATTAAGTGATAAAAATAATCACCGTCGCCAATCAAAAAGGTGGGGTCGGTAAAACTACTACCTCTGTAAATCTAGCCGCCGGCTTAGCCGTATCAGAAGTCAACACATTACTTATTGATATGGATCCACAGGCGAATGCCACCATTGGTTGCGGCATCGACTATAGGTCTCTCGATAAAAGTATTTATGAGGTTTTGATAAATGGGCGGGATATTAACGATGCTATTTACCAGACGGAAATCCCCTACCTTGATATTTCACCCTCAACAATGAATTTGGTTGGCGCCGAGATTGAGATGGTTTCCCTGATGGGACGTGAAACTGTTCTTAAAAAGGCTCTTGAAAACCTTAAAAAGGATTACAAATACATCATTATTGACTGCCCTCCCTCACTTGGATTGTTAACGATTAACAGCCTGACCGCATCCGATTCCGTCATCATTCCTATCCAGTGCGAATATTATGCAATGGAGGGCTTGGGACAGTTATTACATACAATCCGACTGGTACAGAAAAGTCTCAATCGCGAACTTCAGATTGAAGGCGTGCTTATGACAATGTACGACTCGCGTCTAAGGCTCTCACAAGAGGTTTCAGACCAGGTTCGCAGTCATTTTAAGGATAAAGTATATAAAACTGTCGTTCGCAGGAATGTTCGTTTGGGCGAGTCGCCCAGCTTCGGAAAACCTATCATTCTATATGACGCGTCATCGGCGGGAGCACATGATTATATGGATTTAGTTGGAGAAATACTAAGTAATGACAGCCAAGAGATTAGGTAAAGGCATCAGCGCCATAATCCCTGAATTTCCACTGGGAATTGATCTCGTCAATCAAATTGCCGAGATAGAAATTGAAAAGGTACGCGCCAACCCTCACCAACCCCGAAAAGAATTCAACCTTCAGGCAATGGAAGAATTAAAACAATCGATCCGTGAAAACGGCATTGTTCAGCCGATCACAGTCCGGCAAATTGATGACGGATTTGAAATGATCGCCGGAGAACGCCGTCTCCGTGCGTGCATAGAATTGGGGCAACAAAGTATTCCCGCCTATGTATTGTCCGTATCCGGTGAAGTCGAAATGATGGAACTGACGTTAATCGAGAACCTCCAGCGAGAAAATTTGAATCCTGTTGAGGAAGCTGAAGCTTACTACACACTTTCAAACACCTTTGACTTGTCTCATGAAGACATAGCCACAAAAGTGGGCAAGGATCGGTCTACCATTACCAATTCACTGCGCCTGCTAAATCTTCCACAGGAAATATTGCGGGATTTACGGGATCATAAACTTACAGCCGGACACGCTCGACCAATCGTATCCATTACAAATAAAGATCAGCAAATCAACCTCTGGCGTCGCATTAAACGAGACGGTCTCAGTGTTCGTGCCGTCGAAGCGCTTGTCAAGAAAATTGACCCATTACAGCAAAAACCCGAGCTGGCAAAAAAACAACTTCCGGTGAAGATTTATAAATCTATTGAGAATCGCTTGATGCACATCATCGGATCCCGGGTAAAAATCAAAGGCAAAGAAAAGGGTTTTATTGAGATAGAATTTTACTCGAAAGAAGATTTAACCCGGTTGGTTGAATTATTCGAATTTATAGAGGAAAAAACAAATTGAAAAAGCGATATTACACGCTGCACTTAATCAGCGATAGCCGCACCAATCCTTTCAAATTGACATTTAATATTATTGTTGTGCGCCTGATTATCACGTTCCTGCTCTTGGTTATCATCGGAGTTATTGCAGGAACAGCTGTTTTTCTTCCCAGGGCTCTAAAATACGATGCGCTTACTGCTGAAAACGAACAACTCATTAAAGATCGATTAAAAGTCATTCAGATTCTCAGCGATTATAATAAAATCCGCCAAATGGACCAATACATCCGTTCGGTCCTGGGAGCGGATCTCAATGTGCCTTCTATGGATTCCATTAATGTCGATTCCCTGTTCATTCCTCCCGGTATAATCAATCACAGGAAAGATCAAGCAATTGAGATCAGCTATCTGGACAATGTTCCTATCTTCCCGCCTGTAGATGGATACATCACCCAGGGGTTTGTTGATGATCATGTTCTGACTCAGGACAACCATTACGGGGTTGATATTGCCGCTCCCGAAGGACATCCGATACGAGCGTCCGCTTCGGGAGTCGTCGTCTTTTCCAACTGGACCCATGATCTTGGCTACACGGTTATTATATATCATCCCAATGGGTATTTTACAATTTATGGACATAATCAGAGAAATGTCGTAGAAGAACATCAATATCTTAACCGGGGTGATATCATTGGATATTTAGGTAATACCGGCATCAGTAAGGGACCGCATTTGCATTTTGAGATCTGGCGAGAAGGGAAGCCTATTGACCCGCAGAGTATGATCTATTCCTACAGGCGGTCGGATGTCTCGGTAAAAAATTACGGAGGTTAGTTAATACGTTATGACGAAAAAGAAAGACACTGCGATCAATACTATTTTAGGCGAAGGCACTACTGTCACCGGTAACATCCAGCTTAAAGGCAATATCATTATCTACGGAAAAGTTACCGGCGATATTTCTACAGATGGAACAATAACCCTGTCCACCACAGCCCGGATTCACGGGCAGCTAAATGCAGAGAATCTAAATATTAGCGGAAAGGTCGAGGGCAATGTGGTCGCTAAAGGCAAGGTCTTTCTGGCTGAAACGGCTTTACTCAAAGGTGACATTAGCGCTTCTCAAATTGTAATTGAAGACGGAGCGCGCTTTGAGGGTTCCTGCTTTATGAACCTAAGCGATATAAAAAAATAGTTTTCTTCAACCTTGTTAAGGATAAACGTTTTCGGAATAACCAATTATCGTTATTTAACGACGCCCTTTTTGAACTAATGATTTTCTGGCAGCAACTTTCTGGGAGAAGAACAACTAGCATTCTACACCAAAAAAAAGAAGAAAAAACACGTATTTTGAATTAAAAAATATCACCTTAAATCGGACTTGTTGCTGTTTAAAGAATGAGAGAAACCTAAGACCTCGAAAAAATATCATATTCGGAGAATTTATAAAACTTATAAAAACTTCTTTTTCGATCATATTCATTCTAATAACACAGCTTGCTTTCAGTCAAAATAACTTTAAAGCAATTGTTAGAGATAAAAAATCCGATGAAATCCTTATTGGTGTTAATGCTATTGTCAAAACCACTAATATAGGTGCAATCTCAGATATTAACGGAGAAGTAATTGTAAAAAACATCCCTAACGGAACATTTACAATTGAATTTTCTTATATTGGTTATAAATCTTTCCAACTCAGTGTATCCTTTCCTTTAACAAATCCTGAAGAAATACAAACTGTATTACTGGAACTAACTGTATTGGAATTCGAGGGAATAATTGTAACTACTACCCGAACAAACAACAGAATCGAAGATGTACCTGTGCGAGTGGAAGTACTTGGTTCGGAGGAAGTTAAAGAAGAAACAGCAATAAAGCCTGGTAATATTTCAAAACTATTAGGTGAAACGTCAGGTATTCAGGTTCAGCAAACTTCTGCGACATCAGGAAATGTAAGTTTCCGTATTCAAGGACTTCCCGGGAAATACACACAGTTACTAAAAGATGGATTTCCGGTTTACAGCGGCTTCTCGTCAGGCTTAAGCCTACTGCAAATACCTCCACTGGATTTGAAACAAGTAGAAGTAATAAAAGGTTCAGCCTCTGCTCTTTACGGTGGGGATGCCATTGCAGGAATTGTCAATCTGATTTCTAAAAATCCCACTAAAAAACCTGAATGGTCTGTTCTATTTAACCAAACTCAAAAAGGAGGCAGAGACATTAGTTCTTTTTACTCTAATCGTAAGGATAAAATCGGTGTTACTTTCCTTGCCAGCCAAA
>JADHYC010000019.1 GCA_016782645.1 Fidelibacterota bacterium
ACGCCTATCTGATAGGTTCAAGTTTTCGGAATCATTACAGAGTCAGGCAACAGGAAAGAATTTCCAACAACCTGCAGACCACCGCTGAAATAGCCGCCGCATTAGCCGGCATAACCAAAGTTATCACCGCAAGCATAGGCGGGCATCATGCCGAGACAGGTTAAATACTATCAACCGGAAGACCGAAGATACAACATTGAGAACAATCTCCAGTGTATCCACTGCGGCAATACAACGGCGTTCTATATGAATCTGCGATTGAGACATCAGATCGATATTGAAGAAAGCGGACTTATATCTGTTGAACTAAACAAGCAGATGACCGAACGTGTATTCAATTCTATCGGCAAAAACATCTGGAACATCATTGACAAGTCCAAAATGGAAGACAAAGAGATCATCCATTGCGCTAATTGCAATGACTCTGAGTCTGTTGACTTCCAGGCTCGCCTGTTGGACTGGTGCTGGCAAATGGGTTGTCCCGGTTGCGACGTCTGCGGTGAGTTTATCTCTGAAGATGATGTTCGTGATATCTGTTCGGATTGCCTTAAAGAACACAAGGGCGAGATCACCGAAGATGACTGTCAATATGCCTGTCCTCAATATGATGACGGACTGACCATTGTTCTAAACCACTACGGTCTTGATCTTGAGCAACTGAAAAGAGAATTGGGCTATTAAAGTGAAAAGTGAGTAAAATCCGGCTATTGACGGATAACCAGAAAAAAGGGACTGGCTCAAATGCTGGTCCCTTTTTGCATTTTGAGGTAAAGATGAAACAGGAAATAAAAACAACCCGGGACAAAAAAGGCTGGTTGATACCGTATTTACTAGGATTGGATCATATGTTCTTCAAGCGCTGGGATTACTGGACCAGAATATGTGTATCAGACAAACTCTCACCTGATCCGATTCCCTTTATCCGCTTCCAGCCGTCCTATGCCTATCAGCAGAAACAGGTTTACAAAAACATCCGTAAATGCCTGGACTTTGCAGCGCACATATCAAACCCATTAGAGGCATTTATTGACTGGCTGCTCTGGGGCTTCAACCGCGGTGATTTTCCAAACATCACAGACAAGATAGATGATTACTGGTATAGAACATTCAATATGGGACTCTTCTATTTGGAACCGGCTGATCACTGGGGTGAAATTGCCTCCGAATATCTTGGTCGAAACAATTCACTGGGCTTCTTCCCAACGCCCGGCAATGTTGTGGAACTGATGGTAAGAATGAACTTCGGCGATGAGCCAAAACATGAGCATAAACGACTGTCAGTCTGCGATCCCTGCTGCGGCGCCGGCGTCATGCTGCTGTATGCCTCCAACTATTCCCTGAATTTGTACGGAGTGGATATTTCATTATTGCTTACAAAGATAGCACAGGTCAATGCCTTTATCTATGTGCCCTGGATGGCTTACAGACCAATGAATCTGACCATATTTGATGAGATAGAACAGAGCGCAATCACGGAGATCGAACTACCTACAGGTATAAAGATACCGCATTGCAATATCTGTAACGGCGAGAGCCAATCTTTCCTGCTTGATCTAAAGACGGAGCATGAACTGATCGTTAATAATGGATTGATCAGGGTCGGCAAGCCAAATATCTCAAGAGATCTGATTGCCAAAAGGCTTAAACCGGAAAATATAACCTGTGCCAAATGCTTCAAACAGTTCGAAAAGGAGGGCCTATGAAACTACTCTGCCTGCAATGCGGCAATTATACCTACTTTGAAACCGACATCACTACAGTAAAAGAAATCACAACGGATCCTGACGGATTATCAATCGATAACGCCCTGTTTCCGGATTTAAATTACACCGAAGATACTATTCGTGATAACCTTAAGGATATCGTCGATTATGTCCTCAAACAGGATGACTCCGGTTTAGCGTTTGATCCTGAAACGGAATCCTATTACAACCGGCATATTATCTGTGCGAGATGCGGCAGCGGAAAAGTATCAAATCCCATTCCCAGGCCGCTTCCATGCGACCTGTCTCTGGAGGAAGAACTGGATAAGAACCGGGAAGAATTCAACTATTTGAGAAAGGAGCGCAAACACCATGAAAATAAGCTGCCCGTCCTGCGACAACAATAAGAGTTTTTTAATACCGCTCTGGGTCAGATGCACCTTCAAGTTCAACAAAGATGGCACCATCTCAATCCTGCATGTCAGGCAACTGGAATCGCTAGAAGACAAAATCGTAGACCAGGGTAAAACAAGTTTTGCCATAACCTGTAAAGAATGTGGTAATGACGCCGAAGTAATCCTTAATGAATATGAAGACCTGGAAACTCAAAAACGGCAAAGCCTTGCATTGGGGGACTTATGACAGCAGAAGACTATAAACAGCAGATTACCGTAAAGATCAAAGACAGCATCAACCAGTGGATCGATAAACTCAAAGAGGAGCATAAGGAACTGTTACTCACCAAGCAGTGGAATATCCACTTTCCCAAAGGCTTTAAGCCTGGTAACAATATCATTCCCATCGTAACAGCCTCAAAGCGGGGCAAGTACCTGATTGGCGAACTGCTGTTCTACCTGCCGGACAACCTGGAACTGAACATGGACAGCATTGAACTGACTTTAAAGAATGAACCCTTTGACGAGAAACAGGTAAGGGTTAAAACACCGGTTCCGTTGGACGAACCGCTGGATGTATTGAACAATATTATTCTGGGGCTGAATGATTTTTTGGGGACCCTGCCTATGCCCGCATACTCATCAAATCCGGTCGTCAGGAAGTCTCAAAATTTATTTGACAATATGCAGGGTACGGTCGTTAAACCTAAAACAATCCCGATAAACGGTTTTGCTAATAACATTAATAACGGCGATATCGACACTATCAGGAAACAAATCCTGCAGAGTGATCACTTGCCGGAATGGTTCAGGACGATCGGCTCGCATGAAATAAGAGAACAACTGCTTACCAAAATAGCCGAATCGCTGGCTCATTACCGGAAACAGGTCGGGCGCGCCATTGATCTGCAGGAGTTCTTTGACAGGTACACTGAAATGCTGCTCAAGCAGGATAAACTGTACCACTACTGCAAGTACAAATCCAAGCCGGTCAGTCTTGATGTAAGCGGCCATTGCACCGAGAACTATTGCAGCAAGAAACCCTACAACGCCGGATGTCCTCATGTGACCCTCCGGTTCGGTATTAAATAACCCGCTAACGGGTTTATAAAAACGAGTTTAATCAAGAGGTGAAATATGTTAAACGAATTAAGAGCCTTTCTGCCGATGGCGGAAAAGGTCAAAGCAAGAAATCCGACCATGCCG
Organism: Fidelibacterota bacterium; assembly: GCA_016782645.1. GTDB lineage: Bacteria > Fidelibacterota > UBA2242 > UBA2242 > UBA2242 > BS750m-G69. Next base: position 3,305 of record JADHYC010000019.1, read on the forward strand.
ATTCTCAACCATTTGTGTATTGAGAATGGCGCTATGCGTATCACTGATATAGAAACGACAATTATAATTCCCGTTGATGATGACCGGATATACACTCTGCCCATCCCCATCATAAAACAGATTCTGAAACAGCGGCCGGCAACAATTGAAATCACTCCATTGGAAAATTATAAAATGAAAGTCCTGTTTGACGGCAACACCGTCGTGTTCCCAATACTGGATGTTAAAGAATATCCGGTGATTCCCAAAGACAAGTTCAAAAAGATCGGGACATGGACCAAGGAGATATTTCTGCAACTGTACAAACAACTGGACTTTGTATCAAAAGATGAACTCAAACCGGCATTAACAGGCGTCTGGATTAATCAGAACGGCAGCATTAATTCATGTGCCACGGACGGACATATCCTGGAGTATATTGAGAATCTTCAGCAGGATATTAAACAGTGTAAGACAAGCGGAAAATTCAGCGGCATTATTCCCGCCAATGTAATCCGCTTAATGGCAAAGTATTTCAGAAGTAATATAGCGGTCTATGTGAGCGAAAATTACATTCGCTTTGAATTGCCCAATAAGATCGAAGTCTATTCAAGGCTTATTGATGAACAGTATCCGGAAGTTAATACATTCCTGAAACAGGACAGATCAAATGAAGTAAAGATAAAAAAGGCTGGCCTTTTAAAAGCCATTCAGGCAGCCAGACCCTTTAGCAACCCAACAACAAAACTGGGCATACTGACAGTTAATAACGGCACAATCGCCGTGAATACCCGGGATATTGAGCAAAACATTGAGTTTGAAACCCATGTTCCAGCTGTTGACCGCAAGGGTGAAGAACTGACTGTCGGCTTCAACATGGACTATCTGGAAATGGTGATCAAGGACATCGACAGCGCTGAATTGCTCTGGTATTATGAAAATGCCATTAGAGCCTCAATTTTCAGAGCGTCGCAAGACGACTGTAAAAAAACCTGTCTGCTGATGCCGGTCAGACTGGAGGAGGAATGATGGAGAATTTAGTTATCGACACTCCCGAACGGATTGACAGCGATATCGAAGACTTTAAACTGGATTGTGTTGATGAGGAAAAGAACTATACTGCTTCCAGGATCAAACTATGCCGTGATCCCGAAAATGACAAACCGGTATTGTTCTACACACAGGAACTGGCAAGGAACTTTAGAGACCAGAGCGATCCATTTGGCAAGCGTCATGTGATCAAAGTCTTTACACCCTCAAACCTGACGGCTGTGGCAGACAGTACCCTGGAAAGCAAGTTTAATGATACCATATTGGCTTTTAAACCGAAAGTACATGATTACCTGCCGCTGACAGACATACATTCTCAAAAGATGAACCTGTTCATGGATGAGGATACGGCTACTTTTGTGTCTGATATTGGTATCAATGTAGACGGTCTTGGAGAGGATTTTGCCGGTATTGAGACGGTTAACGCCAATCCCTACCTGGAAGACCTTTCTCAAGACGCCGGCAAACTGAAGGTTGAACTCTATGAACTGAAAAAACAACTCTTAAATATTAAGGAGATGATGGCTGATGAATTCGTTAATTATGTTGATCCTCGCAGTGTTAGTGATGAACTGTTTGATCAGGCCCTTGCCAACGAGAAAGTTCCTCAAGGATATGTTCAATCGTTTCTTTCGCTAAAGGAACAGATCAGGCGGATTGAATCCCAATTAGGTGAAGTTAACACGGCAGTATTTGCGGAAACGTCCAGCAGGATCAGGCTGCCAAAACTATTGGAAGGGAGAGCCCATGAATTACTCCAACTATGACTTTGAGGGTCTCTGGTTTGATATTTACAGAAAGGTGCTCAGACACAATGAAACCCTCGGTGACAGCGGTCTGGATAAATCCCAGTTAAAGGAGGTGGTGACAAGTATCTTCATTGCCCAATCACAGCGGGGTGTTGTGAGACCTTTGAAACTCAACGGATTTACCGAATCGGTTATGAAAATAGTGTCTGAAATTAAAGACAGGAGTACTCAGGAAAAGGTTTACAAAAGCATTAATGATATTATTAAAACAACTAAATCGAAAGGAGGCTGAGATGCCGTTATATGAGTTCAGGTGCACACATTGTGATAATCTTTTTGAACAGATCCAGCCTTATCACGCCGACTGGCCACTGTGCCCGGTATGCGGATCGGAGACTATGAGAATTATGAGTTCATCCAGTGTAAAGTTCAAAGGATCGGGGTTCCATTGTACGGATTACACCAAACACGGCCGGGTCAGACATCATCATGTGAATAAAACATGAAGAAGGATTATGCCTGGCCGGCTTCGCAATTGACGGATAAAGAGATGGAATTACTTTATGAGGAAAGAAAGAAAAGTAATAAGCCAATATGTTTGTTGATTAAGGAAGCGATTAATAAAGTGTATGGTAAATAAGAAGAGTCTTTGGCTCTTCTTATTAGCTTTGTGATTAACTTAAAGAAGAATTTTTATTGACTAATAGTTTCTCGACGTCTGTTACCAACGCAGAAGGTGATACTTTTAATGCTCTTGATATTGTGAATATTGTATCAAGTGTAGGACGCCTTTTCCCCCTCTCCAATAGACTGATATATGTACGATCAAGGTTACAATCAAAAGCCAATTTTTCTTGCGAATAATTCGCTTTCTTTCGATAGCACCTTAATATGACTCCAAACGCTTGCTTTATTTCCATTTAAATAAAAAATCCTTGACTTATTATACAAATAATGTTACTATTTGTCCACGGACTATAGTCGCCACTTATTTTTATAAATTAGACAAATGAGAAAAGGAATATAATTATGAGGAATGAAAAAAGAGAGGAAACCTTCAGGTGCAGAATGAATGAAATTTTTGAACTTATTGTTGAAAATGTAATTCCGAAGTTGCCTGAACCGATACGGTCGTTGGTGGAAGCAGAAATAAGCAAATTGAGGGAGGTAATCATGGAAGCAAGAGCACCAAGATTTGCAATTGTAGGGCGCCGTGGAGCGGGGAAATCTAGTTTGATAAATGCGATCTTTAGCAATAAAGTCGCAGAAGTGGGAGATGTTAAGAGTACGACTGGTATAGGGAAATGGTATGATTACGAAGATGAAAAGAGAAAGATGTCAATTTTAGATTCGAGAGGGCTTGGAGAGGGTTCTATTCCAGATATGGAGGTTAAAAAGAAATCAGCTGAGGAAGAAGTAAAAGCTTCCATTGATCATAAATGCCCGGACGCACTTCTATTTTTGGGCAAAGCAGATGAAATTGACGCTCGCATTGACGAAGATCTAAAAAGTTTCTTGGAGATAAAATCTTACGTCCAGAAGAAATACACTTACAATCCTCCTGTAGTAGGAGTAATGACCCAAGTAGATAAGCTCGCCCCCGCACAGGTGCTCGATCCCCCCTATAAAGATGAAAGAAAACAGAAAAACATAGCTTATGCCAAGGCACTTCTAACCAGAAAAATAGAAACTTTGTTTGACGATACGATAGAGGTGATACCAATCAGTGCTTACATTGATTTCAGTAACGGTAAGATCGTTTATGACGGAAGATGGAATATTGACAAACTCGTAGAATATTTAATTGAATGCCTACCGCGTAGTGCTCAAATGGAATTTGCAAGAATCGCAAGAGTCAAATCGGTACAGAAAAAGATGGCAAGGATTTTAATTGGTAGTGCCGCAACAATTGCAGGGGGAGTTGGTTTAGAACCGATCCCGGTTGCAGATTTACCTGTTATAACAAGTATTCAAATCGGTATGATAATTGGGATCGGATATATATCGGGAAGGGAAATGAATAAGAAGAGTGCTGTTGAATTTATGACTTCTATGGGATTAAATGTTGGTCTATCTTTTGTGTTCAGAGAATTAGCACGTGCACTTGTTAAGCTCATTCCAGTTGCAGGCAATGCTGTTTCAGGTGCGGTAGCCGCTGCATCTACTTGGGGCATTGGTGAAGCAACAATAGCTTACTTTATTGACAAAAAAAGTCCTGACGAAGCAAAACAAATATTTGAACAAGAAAGAAAGAAAAGGCAAGAGGAAAAATAGGATATTAATACATTGGCAAAACGGTATATAATACGGTATTTGTGAAACGTAGTTTCCCAAAATCTGCTTTGACAGACTTCAAAAACACCAAAAATATTAATCATACGTAAAGGAGTCAACTATAAATAATTAGCCATGATTAGGAACGAATTTCACCTGTTTAGTCAGGATAGCAAAGATAACTCTCAACAGTTTATTCCAGGTAGCGATGACTGCCTTTCGATAGGCCATTCCTTCTTCTCTTTTTCGAATGTAATAGTCTCGGAAAACACCATCGTGCCGAATAACCGAACAGGTAATGAGATAACCGACTCTTCTCAGGCTACTTACGCCCCGTTTGGATATTTTCCCTCTTTTGATCATTTTTCCAGACTGTTTAACACTGGGGTCGGTACCGGCATAGGCAATCAGTTGTTTATAATTAGAGAAGCGCTGAATATTTTTCACTTCACTGAGGAAGTGACAAGCGGTGGTATCGCCGATGCCTTTAATGGACTTCAGGATTTCCAGTTCATTGCCAAAGCGCTTATTAACGTTATCAATCAATTTACTTGTGACTTCATCCAGATGTTTTTGAAGAAATACAAGATGCTTAATATCAAACTTAATCGCCATTTCCAGGCTTTCATCCGCAGTACCGATGGAATATTTGGCCAGATCAAAGAGTTGATCCGGGTTCATATCCGGCTTTTTCCCTCTGGATTTAGTCGGATTGTAGAAGATTTTTTGGATTCTTTTTTTTGTGGCTTTTCTAATTGCTTTAGCAGAAGGGAACTGTTCCAGAATTTGCAGAAATGTATCGGTAAATACATTGGCATGTTTCAACAATTCAGGGAAGGCAATATTCAGCATTTGCTTCAAGTGTGTTTTGGTTTTACCAACATCTCGTGTAATGGATTCTCTGAGTCTGGCAAGTTGAGTAAGATAAGCGGAATCAATTTCAGTCATGGCAAATATGCTGTGTTGTCGATAAATCAGAAACCTTGCAATAGCGATAGCATCTACGGCATCGGTTTTTGTTTTTCTCAGGGAATCGGCTTCCGCAAACTTCTTTACCAGGGCTGGATTTAAGAGGTAAACATGTTCAGTAAGAGAGAGCAGAAAAGACATGATATTGACGTGATAAGTTCCGGTGGATTCGAACCCGACTACAACGTTGGGAAACGATTCAATCAGTTGACTAATTTCTTGTCCCAGAAGGGAATCTTCGATAAAGCCATCTCTATTCATTTGAAGAGATCCTTTCTTGATGATGGTATTGTGCGTATCCATGGCGGCATAGTCAAACTTGTCCTTCGATACATCAATACCAATGTAAATGGGTGTTTGCATTACTTTACTCCTTCCCGGTTTAGGATTTTATTTGAAAGGGCGACGGGGGCTGTCTTGATATCCAATCTCCCGATTGACGGTAGCTCAATGGCCAAATCAACTTATTGGGACTTGAAAGACAGCGGGAAGACTCCTTTTGAGGTTCTTCAAATAATCCCTATCGGGAAAAGACCTATAAAAAATGCGTCCCTACTGTTCCCAAGCCCTTTCAAATATCTTTTTCAAATAACACTAAAACATATGAAATATTAACCAATTAATTAGTAGGAGAACAAAATGGCAAAGGTAACAAAAAAGCAAGCAGAAGAAGAACTTAAAAAAAGGGCTAAGAACGTAGCTGAAGAAGACCTCAAGAAAGTTATTAATAAAAGAGATGAAATTGAGGAGAAATTCAAGAGCAATGGTCCACTTGGGAAATTTGTTTCAGACCTAAAACTCCTATTTTCTGTGATCCAAGATTACATTAGTGGAGAGTATCGTGAGATACCTTGGTGGTCCATCGCTGCAATTGTCGCAGCTTTGCTATATGTTTTAAGTCCAATTGACCTTATTCCGGATTTTATTCCTGTTATAGGATATATTGATGATGCTTTGGTTGTAGCCGCTTGTTTGGCCATGGTTGAGCAGGATCTTCAAAATTATAGAGATTGGAAGAAGAACACATAAATTATTAACTGTTTTTCTTTTATTTGACTTGCACATAACAAGGTTCTTCCTCTATTCGACAACAGATTAACAAATCTTTAATTGTATTGTTCAACTTAAAATGAAAAGGAGAAATATTATGCACCCACCATAAATAGTTTCGGAATTATCATTATTGAATTTTTTAAATCAAAGATTAAAGGAGAGACTAAAAATGAAAAAATTATTTCTTATTGTTTTTATTTTGGGAATTGTTTTATTGTTTTCAAATTGTGCTTCCAAACTACCATTAACTATTGCAGATATTGAGCCAAAACTTGCCCAATTTTCCGAAGCACATAGATGGGGCTTTACAGATGAAGAAGGATTTGTTGAATATTATAAAATTGGAGACCCTAAATTTGACAATTTTTTCAAAACTGCTGCAAAGTTAGATGGTTTGGTTATACTTACCCAAGGAATGACTCAAAGTGCGACAAAACAATTAAAACAATATGCAATGTCAAAAGCATCTGATGAAGCACTTAAGGAAAGTATAAAAGAAATTACTGAAGATACTCCACCAGCGGAATATACAACTGAACAATCAATAGCCATAATGAAACTTGCTAAACAGAAAAATAGGGTTAACAAAGACGAACTTAAATATTTTGCTACTACATCCGCTTCATTAGGAGTGGGGGTATATGCCCTAGGGAAAGGAGTTAAAGAAGTTGGTGATTTAATATTGGATGGTACCAAATTATTAAAAAATGTTAAAAGTACTAAACCTTGGTTAATTCCCGCAGCAACCAAAGGTTTAAAAGGATGTATTACAAATCTAAAAGGAGTTAAAAAGAACGCACCAACGACTTTAGAAGAAATGAAAGTTCTTTTAGAAGGCTTTAAAGCATTAAGTTGAGGTTAATTTTGAAGTGCAAAGCATTATTATTTTCAATATTTATTTTGTTTACTACTGCCTTTTTTAATTGTGCTTCTACAACTTCAACGCAAAAAATAGCACCGTCTTCTATAGTCGGTGCTATTACCCTTCCCTCCGGTTGGGATGATTCTATTATTGAACAAATAAAAGCTGGTAAATCAACTAAAAATATTTTAGCAGTATTAGATTTTGAAGGTAATGAGAAGCTCAAAGGAAAAGTTGACCTCAAAATGTCTGATATGTTAACAACTTCATTAGTAAAAACAAGCCGTTTTGAAATTGTAGAACGCAATAAAATAAATAAAGTTATTAATGAACAAAAATTTGGTCTATCAGGAATGGTTGATGAAGCATCGGCAGCTGAGGTTGGAAAAATTCTTGGTGCAGAATACGTAGTTTTTGGATCAATAACATCTGCTACAAGGAAAGATATTGATAAATTTGGGTACATTTTAGTTCAAATAGAAGTTAGTATTGATGTAAGAGCTGTAAATACTTCTACAGGAAAAATATTACTGTCTGAATCAGCTGAAGGTTTATGTGAAAGTAAAATTGTACAAACAGCTGATGGAGTAGTTGTTAGTGGTGCAATTGATTATAATTCTTCTTATGCAAAAGCCTCAAGAGATGCTGTAAATAAAGTATCAATAAAAATTGCAAAATTATCACCATTATTAGGATTTGTAGTAGCGGTTACTAACGAAGAAATTACTATAGATGTTGGTGAAAAAAGAGGTGTTAAAAAAGATGATTTATTCGTAGTATTTCGTGTTGGAGGTGAAATAATACATCCATCAACCGGTGGACATATTGGATGGAAAAAAGAAGTACTTCGTGAAATTAGAATAACTTCAACTGAAAAGTTAATGTCAACGGGTAAAACGACGAGAAAAAAAACAGAAAAAATCGTACAACCAGGTGATTTTGTAATCTCAATATAAAATACCTTTAATATATTTTATCAAGGCTCTAAACATCGCTCCACCTAAAGCCGGGAGCGGCTTTGATGATTTTTAAAAGGTTACACCATAGCAAGGAACCCTAAAAAGATCTTGGAAATGAAATAACCTGACATAATCGATTAATATTATCAGGGGCAGGCTGTTATCGTCCCGCCCTTTTTTATAAACCCACAATCCCCAAGCGAACTACGCCCGCATTGAGAAAAGATAACCGCATAAATTGAATTTATGGATAGAATGCAACAATTTTGTAAAGAGATGTCAAGGGTCGCGAAAAAATGTACCAAAAATGGTCGTGAAAAGTGTACCACTTTAGCCTTCCGTTCCATTCATATCAATAAGCTCCTTTTCAGTTTTTTCTTTTAGCCGAAAACTTTTCCCACGAATATTCAGCACAATACTATGATGAAGCAACCGGTCTAAAATAGCCGTCACGATTATCGGATCATGGAACATTTCCGTCCAGTCACTAAATGCCTTATTAGAAGTAATAATGGTACTGGCTTTCTCGTATCGATTGGCGATAAACCGGAAAAACAAGTTACATTCTTCCCTGGTGATCGGTGTATAGCCGACCTCATCGACGATCACCAGCGCTGATTTATAATAGCTTCTTCCTTTACCTCTGCGATTGGACTCGTGGTCTTTCTTGAGTTTCTTGATCAGATCCTCCATCGTAGTAGAATAAATGCTGAACCCGGACTGACAGGCTTTAACGGCCAATGCCACGGCCAGATGGGTTTTACCAACGCCTGGAGGCCCGAGGAAGATGACATTCTGTTTATATTGGATAAATGTCAGATCGAACAACGACATTACTTTTTGCCGATCAAGTTTTGGCTGGAAGGCAAAATCGAACTCATCAATGGTTTTAATAAATGGCAAGCCGGATATTCTGAGATTCGTTTCCACACGACGTTGTTCTTTTTGGGCAACCTCTTCATCGAGTAATTCATCCAGGAAGGCCAGATGGCTTTTACTTTTTTCTTCGGCAGTCTTAATAACCGCCTGAAGGATCTGACTGATTCGAGGTAACCGTAAGCGGGTCAGATTGGCTTCCACTCTTTCAAGGATCAAACTGTCGCTCATAAACCAGCTCCGCAGGCATGGTCATAAACGCTAACCGGACGGATTTCCACATCCATTTCATACAAAGGTTTTGAGGGACTGATCGTCTGTTTCGCTTGTCCTTTCGGACGGCGGCTGCTACTATGATATTTTCGTGCATTCATCTCTTTGTCACGACGCAAGGCCTCGTAAAAACGTTTGTCCTGCACCAAATGTCCCTTTCCGTCCGGAATGATATAAGCCACAATAAAATGATCATTACTAAACACTTTTATGGTCTTGTCTTTTACCCGCAAGATCACTTGTTGATCTACCAAAGAATGAGGAACGACATAACTGTTACCTTCAAATCTAATGGTGCAGTCTTTGTGAACTTTACGATATACCCGATACGAAGTATCAAATGCCAGGATCGGTAATGACTGAAGATGAGGCTGTTCCCGGATAAATCTCCGGGACACAATCTCATGGGTGGTACCATGGACCCGTTCATCTTTTTTCTTTAACCAGGCTTGCAGATCACGATTAGCGGTTTCAAGATTAATGAAACCGTATCCGCGCCAGAAGCCTTCCCGGATAAAGGAATAGGGGCGCTCTATTTTGCCTTTAACCCAGGCAGCGTAAGCGGGGGCAACTTTAGGCGTAAATCCATAGTGCAAAGCAAAACCTGTCAGGGTTGTATTGAATTTGTGTTTGCCGGCTATCTTACCGATATACACATTCTTCATCCGGTCATACAATATCTCCTGCGGAACACCACCAAAATATTCAAACGCCCGTATATGACAATCTAAAAAAGTTGGCAGATCGCACTTTCGGATTAACTCAGCGTATATCTTCCGGGAATAACCCAAAATCATTGAAAACAAGTAGTATTTATCAATGGTGTCGTCTGCGTTTATCACTTGGAACTCACCAAAATCAACCTGGGCCTGGTATCCCGGTTCGGTCTCAAATCGAAGATAGGCCAAGCGACTGCGCTCCGTTTTTAAAGCCTTTACCCGACGTTTGACGATCTCATAACTACCATCAAATCCTAATGAAATCAAATGGTCGTAAATCCAGGTCCCTGTGTATAAAATGTCATCTTCCAGCCAAGCCTCAATATTTCCACTAAAGGGATCGAGCTTACTATCTCGTTTATGGTTGGTTCTGTTGTGCATCCAGTCCGGATTCTCCAGATATTTCTTTACGGTCTTGCGATGAATACCAAGTTTCCTGGCTATTCCTCGCTCTGAATATCCTTGTCGTTTTAATGAAAGTACATCCAAAATTTCCTCCAGAGTTTTCATTAGCGCCCCTTTTTATTGATACCAACTTACTCATCTTCCACCTGTCTACCGTTAGTTTACGACAGGTAGAGAGCAAGATTACTATCATTTGAGGCACTTTGTTCATGCTTTTCTAATCAATTCTCATTTGAAATTCTGGTACACTTTTAAACGACCATAATTGGTACAATTTAATACGACCATTTACAAGAGAGCGGGAAGGTTTGGATATTAACCTCCCCGCTTTTATCATACCCCTTTATTTTTAAAAGAAAAGCGGCGATTTGTTGATGTGAGGGGTTAATCGACTTATTATCAATATCCACCGCTTTTCTAATATTTTGAAAATACTGAAAACCATATAAAATGCTCCCTTGGCATTTACCGTTATTACTACGGTTGAATAGTAGCAGATATTTAGTTGAAAGTCAAGTAAAAGCGCTTTATTGAGGATAAAAAGTCGGAGTAAAACGCCTGCCTGACCTACCGGGACGCAGACAGGAAGATCCGGCTATTGACGGATAACAAAAACTAAGGAGGTTCCCATGAACACAACTCTCCCCGGGCGAACTATGCCCACACTGGAAGATGTATTATTACCAATAACCAATGAACAGGACGATGAATTATCGCCTTTTGAATTAATTGATTCACAGGAGAAAGACTCTTCTCCTGATCCCGGTGATCTGCTCGACATCACAGATTTCTTCAAAGCCGATGTCGCAGTCATGAAACTCATCTACCTGCAGGATCGCATGGATGAGATCGACGATCTGTACCACAAAGAACTCGATCACCTGAACCGTTGGAAAGAGCAGCGTACTGCTATCTTACAGCGTCAGTATAACTTCTTCAGCAGGTCCCTGGAAAACTGGCTGACAGTCTCAAACCGGAAATCCGCCAACCTGCCCCACGGCAAGCTGATATTCCGCAAGCAGCCGCCCCATGTGGATATTCTGGATGAGGATACGGTGTTGAAAAAAGGTCTGTTTATACGGATAAAGAGATTACCTGACATGGCTGCTATCCTGAAACATTACAAAGCCACTGGCGAAATCCCGGATGGCTGCGACATTATTGAACCGGAACCAAAGTTCTCAATCAAATTAACCCCTGGAAAGGAGCATGCCAATGTACAGTCCCCAAATTCACCTCATTAACGAAATGCTGGGAAAGTCCATCGCCCTGGTAGAATCCGTATTAGCGCGGGCGCCTTAAGACCGGTTTGCGGATGTATTGAACAGATTAGATGTAAGATATTGAATATCTTGAGTTTGTTGTATAGAGGGTAAATTTGAGCGGTTTAAGATTCATTTTACCCACAATTGTTACCTGTCATTGATTTGTCTAAAACTGCTTTGCATGAAGAAAGAATAGAGGGATTAATATCCTTCTATTTTTTTAGCCTTTAGTTGAAATATTGTTGAAAATGGTTTTTATGATTGGTAGTTTCATACAGGAAACAAGGAAAGAGGAGTCATGCCTGACCTAAAACCCCTAGAACGCCAAATCCGAATTCTTCAGCAGTTTACGCTGAAAAAAGAATTGACGGTCGATCTTCTTTTTGAACTTTTTGAACGATTAGTGTCCAAGCGAACAATTCAACGTGATTTAATTGCGCTGACTGCCGCCAATGTGCCACTAAATGAAAGACGAGGCGCGCATGGACAGATTCACTGGTCCTTAAATCCGAATTATCTGAAATTCATACCGATGACGCTTGGCGTTGATGAAGTTATTTCGTCCCTGCTCCTGAAGCGCCTGGGCAGTATCTTCAGAAATACACCGATTGCAGAAGATATTGCGGAATTGGACAAGAAACTCAAACAACTTATCACTGATGATGTATTATCAACCAGTGATGATCTACAGAACCTGGAACCCTTTTTTAGTTCCCTGCAATTTGGCTATATCGATTATAGTGACTGTGGCGAACAACTTCAGAAATTTCTTAATGCGGCAATCAATAAAAGAATATGCAGTGTTATTTACAAAGCGGCTTATTCCGAAAAACCAAAAAGATATTTGATAATGCCCTACTCTTTGTTGTTGCATCGAGGAGCGTTTTACGGCATTGTGTATCAACCCAATCATAAAAGTTATATTCACCTGTTAATCCACCGAATCCAGAAGATCGATGTATTGAACAAATCTTTCCAGAGAGATCCGGATTTCAAATTAGAAGAATTCATATCAACGGCATTAGGTATCTGGCACGATAAGCCCGAAAAAGTCCGGATTAAATTCTTTCCGGATGTCGCTACCCGCATCGCCGAGCGAATCTGGCAGAAAGATCAAAAGATTGAAAAGCAGGATGGCGGCTCAATAATTCTGGAATTAAATGTAGCAGTGTCATATGAATTAGTTGCCTGGGTTCTGCGCTGGGGCTCATTTGCGGAAGTATTATCACCGCCCAAATTGATTGAGATGGTCAAGGCGGAAGTAAAAAACCTCAATAAAATTTACTTTGATAAATAGAGATTGGAGTTTATATGGAAGGTGTTTTTTCTTTACCCTATTCAGAATATGAGGTGATTAATCAATTACAAAAAAAACTGAAAAAATCAGAGGGTTATTCTTTTTATATTCCTACAAGTAGACAACAGAAAGGAATAGATTTTATCATTCATATATTCACCGTCCGAAAAAATTAAAATCTGGCAAAACTACTGAGGTCAAATATAAATATTCCTTATGGTTTAATAATTTTCTTGATAGATATGAAAAAGATAATGCTGATTTTTATATTTTATTTGGGCTATATCCAATGTATCAAAAAAATAAGAATATCAAATCAAAAACGGTTTTTTGGAAACCGCTATTAATGTGTTTCTCAGAGAATGAAATGATTGATCTTCTAAAACAGGTACGAACAAAGAAAGAAAAAAACCCGATAGGTTTTTTGGATTTGCCTTTAATACAAAAGAACAAATATTTGGAACAAGGGGATTAGAAGAAGATATTGATCTTTCTGACTTTCTCTTAGACCATAAATACCGTGATATTAAAAAAATACTAGAGTGAACAACCTATTTTAAATTAATATATAAAATTTTTCCTGATTATTTAGAACGACATAATCTGACCACCTGAATAATTATATTTACTTCTGATATTGATATTTGAATATTGGAGGTTGTGATGAGTATTAATACGTCTCTAAGTGAGCGATTAATTCTGGTTGCTCAATTATATAAGAAAAATAAAAACAGGCTCGCTCAGCAGGTCCGTGATGAGATAAAATCAATTCAAAAGATGAAATATTTTCCTGCCCAGGTTCAGCAAAAAGATATTTTAGTTATTGCTGTAATCTGGCACGGAATTTCATCGGCAGAAGATACAAAATATGCTCCTATTGATCTATTGAATAAAATATTCGGCGACCAAATTCGTGCTCTCCAGAATTTAGATCGGATTGTGAAATTAATAAAACTCGGAATACTTGATTCACAATCAAAAAAGATCGATAAAAATTCAAAACAACAAAAAGTAAAAGTAACTATTGAAAAGGAAACACTGTTTAAAGCAGATATATCTTTGTCGAGTCGTTTTTTAAAAAAATTAGTCTATAATCGAAATCTATCAATCGATGAAAATAATCCTTATACAACAAACAGAGAATTCATGAATGATTGGTTTGCATATGTTGATGCAGCTAATGATTTATCTTCAGCCAGATTTCATTATTATTTGGACAATGAGCCCGAGGAAGAATTGTACAATGTAACCGTAAAATGGCAGAATCTCCAGGCCAAGCTCGAAAAAACAAAAAAATGTTTTCCTTTCAATAGTATTACTGATGAATACAATCTGGATCACAAAGAACAAATGATCGTTATGTATTTACTTAAAGAAACAATTGACGGATCAGATTGTGATGTTAATGAATTATTACAATTGATCAGCCAGGATCGATATGAATTAATCAAGAATGAGACATACTTATCGGATAATGCAAATTTAATACTTAATGGTATTGTTGAGAAGAGAGATGGTTTTGGATTTAGATCCAGAACAGAAGTACGCCTGTGTTCTACGATGTTAAGAATATTATTAGATGAAAATCCACTTAATAAAGAATGTGAGATAAAAGAGATACTGCGTGGTAATCCATTCTTCACGATTGTGCACCCCAAACAGAATATGAATGATCTGATCCTTGAAGAAAGTATCAAGCAAACCCTTGTAAAGAGTTTAAAACTATACCAAAAAAATGTATCCGGGATTTTGGCACAATGGGGAATAAGCGGCAACAATGAAACTAAAAATCCAGGCACGTTACTTTTGCTTTATGGTCCTCCCGGAACCGGTAAAACCTTTTGTGCCGGAGCTGTATCAAACTATCTGAACAGGTCTCTGATCACAACAGACATTTCAAAAATCTTATCAGCATGGGTAGGAGAAAGCGAACAAAATGTCAGGAGTATATTTTTAACCTATGATAGAATTGTAAAACGTCTGCAAGAACCACCGATATTATTACTTAATGAAGCCGACCAGTTTTTGACAAAACGAGGTGAAGCGCAACGGTCGGTTGATAGAATGTATAACCAGATGCAAAATTTATTCCTGGAGGCATTTGAAAACTTTCAGGGAATATTAATCTGTACCACTAATTTAAGAGGTAATCTGGACCCTGCATTTAGCCGTAGATTTCATTTGAAATTACAGTTCCCTTTTCCAAAGATTAATGAAAGAATAAAATTATGGCATCTCCATATACCAGGGAGCGTTCCCGGTGTGAACGAGATTGACATTAATCATTTAGCGTCAAGGTATGAATTAAGCGGCGGACAGATTTCTGTTGTTATCAAAAATTCCGCTACTGAAGCTGCCGGGAGAAAGGGTCATGAAAAGATTTTAAAGCAAGAGGATTTGGAAAAATTCTGCTTACTGGAATTAAACTCCTCTTTTGAAAACACTCAAAAAAAATATGGCTTTGCCATTTGAAATGGAGGGGAAATGAATTACAAAAAATTGATGGAACTTCTCAATAATATTGATAAGAGAACGCCTGAAATAATTGACACAACAACGAGCGAAACTGAAAAAATCATGGCTCTAAATGCTGTATATCTAATGAAACTTGAGCATATTGATAATTATATCGCTGAAAATTGTTATGACGCTAATATCAGCCGGGCTTTTAGGATGTTTAGTGATATAACCGTAAAAGCAATTGATGATCTGCAAAAATTGTAGAAAATGAATCGCGAGCAGATGAATAATGTATAACAGGATATTGCTTGACATGGGGAGAGTGATTATTTATATTCAAACGTGATTGGATTGGTTGTGATTAGCATATATAGAGTATGAAAACCAGACGATATAATTTGTGTTGACAAAGACATTTTAGTAACAATTGACCCTGTAAAATGTGATAGCGACAGAAGACAGAGAAAAAGAAAGGTATGCACATAACATCGGCTATAAACAAGCGGGCTGATAGAGGTAAAATGAAATCATTATCTGTATTTAAATGTGACAATAGACTCAATTTATTTTATTCATTTGATCACGGAAGCACAAAATCTCCAGATAAGAATATACAGTTGGAAGACAATATAACTCGAAGTTTTATTTTAACGCTTTGCAACTTAAGTCATAAAAACATTGTTAGTTTTCTTGAAAGGATACTACCAAATCGAATTGAAATAGATAAAGGAAATAATATTGTTTTTGATTTGCAATCTCGTAATGATTCTACGAGTTTTCTTCGTAATGGAAGAAACACTAATATTCAAAATAGTTTCGTTTTAACAATTTCTAATCACAAACAAAAGATTTCTTTAAATAATAAACAAAAGGAAAAAATTAATTGTATTAACAAGATCGGTGATGATAGAAAAAGATATCTAAAAAGGATCAAATCAATTTGGAAGAAGAATCAAGTTAATTATTTAGAATCTATACCGGATACTTTTTGTATTCAACAATTTGAAGAAAAGGAAATATTGGGTTTCTATGAATTATTATCAGAATGTAGACCAGATGGTTGGATAATTGGTGATAATTTTCAAATCCTTATTGAAACCAAAATTGGAAGTAACAAAATATTTGTTCCACAAATTTATCGCCATATTACAGATGACAAAGGTTTCGGATTTAAAACATGTACACCAAAACAATTTAATGATCTTGTAATCAATTGCACTTGGACAGATGTATTACAATACTTTAATGATTTGGAAAATATCAACAATACGGAAAAATTTCTAATAAGCGAATTTAAGGAGTACTTAGTTATGAATGGTATTGTTCTAGATTTATCATTTATCACCGAACTAAAAAAGGGATATAAACGAGAGACTGCAAGAAAACAATTTCCTTTTTTACTTGAGAAACTAGATGAAAAGATTTCATCTCTTAATCTTAGAGATTTTAAAAGAAGTAATAGACCAAAATCAGGGCATTTGTGGGACTATTATGGACGGGCAATGTTAGAAAGAAATAAGAATACAAATAAAATGAAAGAAATTGTGAAGTTAGACCCACACTACTCAATATATTTTGATCAACCCGGTGCCGGTGTAGGATTTACAATAAATAATAAGACTCAAGTTAAAAAGTTATTAAATGAAGATTTCATTAATTATTTGAGAGAACTCCAAGAAAAAACTGATCAAGTAAGTCTGATGAGGTATTATTTTGGTCTTATAAATTACCGTTTAATTGACCATAAAAAAGGTCAAATAAAAGGTGACACTCGGGAAACTTTTAATATGAGGATTTTTCTTTCAGAATTAAAAAATTCGACAATTCCGATAAAGACAGTTATGGACGATATGGTTAAATATTTTAAACTTGCAAAACAATTTGAGTTTGGAATCATAGTGTTATACCCCAATAGGAACAGTAATATCAAATCTGAAAAAGGATTAAAGAACTCGAATATAAACTTATTTAAGAATCCTGATGAACTTCTTGATCTCTTCACAGAATTTATAAAAGATACATATCATTATTTTGACAATTTATCGAGATAAAGTAAAGTAAATCGTCTGTAATAAAAGAAGTTTTAATTAATTCTATTAAAATAAGTGTATTGAAGATTAGGAAAATGCCCAAACACCTCACCAAATCCCGTTTTGCTGTAGCACTGCAATGCCCGACTAAATTGTACTATCTGGATAAATCAGAAATATACGCCAACCAGAAAGTTGAAAACGATTTCCTTGAAGCCCTTGCCGAAGGCGGTTTTCAGGTTGGTGAATTGGCAAAGTATTACTTTCCAGGTGGAACTGATATTAAAACGCTCAAATATGATGAGGCGTTAGCCCAGACAAATGAATTGCTCAAACAGGATAATGCTATCATCTATGAAGCGGCGGCTAAGTTCGAGGATTTCTTCATCCGCATTGATATTCTGAAAAAGACCGGCGATGTGCTTGAATTAATCGAAGTCAAAGCCAAATCATTCCATCCGGAAGAAGACAGTTTCATAAATACTAAAGGTTATATAAACGGCGGATGGCTGCCTTACTTGCAGGACGTTGCTTTTCAGACGTGGGTAACAGAAAAAGCGTTTCCGGATTATAATATTGAGCCTTATCTAATGTTGGCTGATAAATCCAGTAAAACTACAGTCGATGGATTAAACCAGATATTCCGTGTTAGAAAGAACGAGCGCGGCAGAAAAGAAGTTTCGCTGACGATTCCTGAAATCACTTCTGATATTCTGGGAGAAAAAATACTGATCAAGATTCCGGTTAGACCATACGTTGATCAGATATTACGAGGGCTTGATAAAGATCCTGACAAAAAAAGTTTGGAAGAACAGAAATCATTCATCAAACGTGCAAGGGAATATGCCCGGTATTATAAGAACGGTGAAAAATATCCGGTTGAAATCGGCTCCAAATGCAAGGATTGTGAATTTAGCTGTAATGAGGAAGCCCAATCTAAAGGATTGAAAGACGGATTTATAGAATGCTGGAATGAAGCGACAAACGGTAAATTCGATCCTTCAAAATCCCATATATTTGACGTCTGGAACTTCCGTAAAAAGGATTCATTAATTGCCGGCGGTAAATACTATATAGAAGATGTCAAAGAATCTGATATAGCGCCAAAACCGGATGGCAAGCCCGGAATTTCCGGATCTGAAAGACAATGGCTGCAAATTCACAAAGAGAATATGAGAGATACAGAACCATACTTTGACGAAGAGGGTTTGAAAGAAGAAGGATTAAACTGGCGCTACCCGTTACATTTCATTGACTTTGAAACCAGCGCTGTCGCTATTCCCTTTAATAAAGGTCGCAGACCCTATGAAGGAATCGCCTTTCAATGGTCCCATCATATCTATTATCAGAATGGCACATATGAACATAAAGGGCAGTTCCTGAATACTCGTAGAGGCTGCTTCCCAAATTTTGAGTTTATCAGATCACTTAAAAAGGAACTTGAGAACGACGATGGAACTGTCTTCCGATACGCAGCCCATGAAAATACTTTTCTGAATATTATATATTCCCAATTAAGTGAATCTACAGATGAAGATATTCCGGACAAAAACGATTTAATGGAATGGATTCAAACAATTACTCATTCTACATCAAGCGCGCCTGATAAATGGGAAGGAACCAGAGATATGGTTGATATGTGGAAACTGGTGAAACGTTATTACTATCACCCTTATACACATGGTTCAAATTCTATTAAAGCAGTATTACCGGCAATATTGCGATCAAGCGAATATCTACAGGAAAAATATGACAAGCCGATATATGGGGCAAAAGATGGAATAAAGAGTCTTAATTTCAAGGACTGGATCTGGATCCAAACTGATGAAAATGGACAGGTAATGGATCCTTATAGATTATTGCCGCCTCTGTTTGAAAATATTGGTGATGATGAATTGGATGGTTTTGTTGGTGACGCAACATTATGTGACGGCGGCGCGGCAATGATGGCTTATGCCAAAATGCAGTTTTCAGATATCAGCGATTTAGAACGTCGGAAAGTTGAAGAGGGTTTATTGCGATATTGTGAGCTTGATACACTTGCAATGGTGATGATTTGGGAGTATTGGAAAAATTTAACGTATGATTATTCGTAATAATCCGTATCCAGTTCCGTATCCGGTTTGCAAACATAAAATTAAGTAAAATATAGTAATATTTAGAAAATCTTAGTTTGGCCTGTAAAAACAAAAAACCCGCCTCTCTCGACGGGAAACAGGGTGTGGCTCGGGACAGAATCGAACTGCCGACACAGGGATTTTCAGTCCCCTGCTCACCCCTTGATTATCAGGCACTTACGGCCGCGAGTGACCAAAAAGTGACATATATGATCATAAAATTCCTCTCACATAACACAACTCAAAATAAAGAGACATCTCCATTTTATCAAGGGATTTGGCTATCCTCGAATTTTTCAGTGAGTGGTTGTCTGTAAAACATTCTGTAAATATTTCAAAATCTTTTGTAAGAAACTAAATTTATATAACATCAGTTCATCTAAAATATATTTTTCAGATCGATTTATTTTGACATTTTGATATTATTAACATAGATTAATTTTGATATCATAAACAGATTAGTAGAATTGTGATTCATTCAAAGAAAAAATTCAATGGCAAAATTCCCCAAACCACTGAATGTAATCAAATTTCCAAAATGGAAGAGCATTCAATGTATATCCCATTAACATTTAAACAGGAGGCTGAAAATGAAAAAGAGTTATAATTCAATTTATCTTAAATTGTTCTTACTATTTTTAATTATTTCTCTTTGCACTTTCATTGCTTGTACACGAACAACAAAAGTTACAAGTGGTAAGTACAGTTATGAAACCGTTAAAAACGATCCGTTAAAAGCAAGGATTTATAAACTTAATAACGGTTTGACTGTTTATTTGACTGTATATAAGGATGCCCCGAGAATACAAACTGCTATTCCTATAAAGGTAGGCAGCAAATACGATCCTTCGGATAATACTGGAATGGCACATTATCTTGAGCATTTACTATTTAAAGGAAGCGATGAATTTGGCACCAAAGATTGGGAAAAGGAAAAAGTGGAAATAGATAAAATAATTGATCTTTTCGAAGTTTATCGTCAAACGATAGATTCGCTAAAGCGAATTGCTATTTATCATAAGATTGATAGTATCTCCAGCATTGCTTCCTCATACGCAATTGCAAATGAATATGCTAAAATGTTGAACTCAACTGGCGCATTAGGAACCAATGCTTTTACTTCTGTTGAGCAAACCGTATATATCAATGATATTCCAACCAATCAATTCGAAAAATGGCTTTCCATTGAATACGAGAGATTAAAAGATCCAGTCATGAGGCTTTTCCACACAGAATTAGAAGTTGTTTATGAG
Source organism: Fidelibacterota bacterium (assembly GCA_016782645.1). GTDB lineage: Bacteria > Fidelibacterota > UBA2242 > UBA2242 > UBA2242 > BS750m-G69. The sequence continues at coordinate 23,895 of JADHYC010000019.1, forward strand.
GAAAAAAATAGAAGCCTTGATAACGATTGGAGCAAGGTTTATGAATCTTTAAATGCCGGTTTGTTTCAGAAGCACCCCTATGGCACCCAAACGGTACTCGGAAAAGTTGAGCATTTAAAAAATCCATCAATGAAATCGGTTATCGAATATTACAATACCTATTATGTACCCAATAACATGGCAATATGTCTCTCCGGTGATTTCGATCCAGACTCAATCATCCAAATTATTGATGCAACATTCGGACAACTAACCGCTAAGGATATTCCTTCCTATTCTCCACCAATAGAAGATCCGATTTCAGAACGAATTATCAAAGAGGTTTGGGGACCAGACGCAGAAAGTGTTTCACTAGCACTCAGGTTTCCCGGGGCTTCATCGAAAGAAACTGATCTTTTAATAATGACTGATATGATCTTGATGAACAGTACCGCTGGTTTGATTGATCTAAACCTGAATCAAAAACAAAAGGTGATCGATGCCTATTCATACCCAAGAATAATGAAAGATTACTCTTATCATGGTTTGGGAGCCAGAGCCAGAGAAGGTCAAAAACTTGAGGAAGTAGCAGAATTGCTCATTGGGCAAATTGAGCTAGTAAAGAAAGGTGAGTTCCCAGATTGGCTGCCCAAGGCTGTAGTAGCCGATTTAAAGTTAAATAGAATTCGAAGTTATGAAAATAACTGGCCTCGCGCTTTTGCCTTCGTACAAGCATTCACAATGGATGTACCCTGGGAACGTTCTGTCCGTGAATTAGACCGTCTTAGTAAGATCACGAAACAGGATATTATTGATTTTGCCAGAAAGAACTATAGTGATAACTATGTCGTAGTCTACAAGAGAACCGGTGAAGATAAAAAGGTTAAAAAAGTAAAAAAACCTAAGATTACACCTATAGAACTTAATAGAACAGACCAGTCTGATTTTGTAACAAATATTTTGAAGATGAAAGTGGAGGATATTCAACCGGTATTCTTGGATTTTGAAAAAGATATCAAGCATTTTGCTATTAAAAATAAACTCCCGGTTTACTATAAGAAAAATACAGAAAACAATCTATTCAATCTGTACTATATTCTAGATATGGGGACAGATCATAATAAAAAAATAGGTGTCGCTCTGGATTATCTGGAATATCTAGGCACTTTAAAATATTCCCCCGAAGAAGTGAAACAGGAATTTTATAAAATAGGCTGTTCATTTAATGTACATAAATCGAGAGATCGGGTATGGGTCAGTTTATCGGGATTGACTGAGAACTTTATGCAGGGGCTTAAACTTTTCGAACATCTTTTAGCAAATGCTCAACCAAATCCCGAGGCACTAGATAATTTAGTAAAAGACATTCTTAAGAAACGAGCCGATGATAAACTATCAAAATGGCGTATTGGTGGAGCAATGAGATATTATGGAAAATATGGAACCCAATCTCCTTTCACCAATATTTTAAATGAAAAAGAATTAAATAATTTGCATCCGAAAGAACTGATTGACATAATTAAACAGATCAACGGGTATGAGCACCGTGTGCTCTATTATGGTCCTAATGACAAAGGCACTTTAATTTCCTCTTTAAATCAGTACCACAATTTCCCAAAAGAATTAAAACCAATTCCTGAACCTACAACATACAGTGAATTACCTACTAATGAAAATAAAGTATATATAGTTGATTATGATATGAAGCAAGTGGAAATTCAGATGCTTTCAAAAAGTGAACCTTTTAACAAAGACAATCTTCCAATTCGATCTCTATTCAATGAATATTATGGAGGCAGTATGTCTTCAGTTGTATTTCAGTCCATGCGCGAATCTAAAGCACTTGCCTATTCAGTTTATGCCGCCTATCTGAATCCGCCCAACAAAGAGGAATCACATTACATCTCCTCATATATCGGCACACAAGCGGATAAATTACCAGAAGCAATGGCGGGATTTTTTGACCTCCTGACGAACATGCCAGAATCGGATAAATCTTTTACAGCCTCGAAAGATGCTATAATTAATAGAATAAAACCCGAGCGAATCACAAAGACAGACATCTTAATGAGATATGAAAGAGCAAGAAAATTTGGATATGATCATGACGTTAGAAAAGACCTCTATAATGATATTCCAAAATTTAAAATTGAAGATATAAAGACATTTTTCGAAAAATACATCAAAAATAAACAATACACGATCCTCGTTCTTGGTGATGTTAAAAAACTGGATACCAGAGAGCTTTCTAAATATGGAAAAATTAATTTCCTGACACTGGAAGATATTTTTGGCTACTAAAGAAACAATTTGAACAGGGGTTATGTCATAAAACCAGTGTTAAGATATTCATTTTATCTATTAAAGAACCCGTTGGGGACAATTCTTAAAAATCATCGCAAATTTGAGGAGTCATCAAATTAAGAAATCATTATTCCTTAACGCGGTGGTATCTTTAATTTTATTATCGTGTGAATGGAACAATTAAAAATACGCAGATAATGAAAAATGTAATTTTTTTTGAGATATCTCCCGAAGCCAAAAACAACTGGAACCATGTTATTTGAAGAGACAATATTAAAGAGGCGTTCGATACGTTCCTTTTCCGGTATAAAACTCTAAGATGAGGAACTATCTCAGATTCTCTTTGCTGCTCAGGGTATCACTGATCCAATCAGAGGATTCCGTGCTGCTACTTCGCCTACAGTTGATTAATAGAAACATTTTAAAACTCCGCTAAAAACTAGTGGAATCTGTATTGACGCGAGCGCCTTAAGACCGGTTTACGGAGATAATAAACAAATTAGAGGTTAAGGTATAGAATATCTTGAGCTTGTTGTGCAGAGAGCAGATTTGAGCGGTTTAAGATTCATTTTACCCGCAATTGTTACCTGTCATTGATTGGTCTAAAACTGCTTTACATGAAGAAAGAATAGAGGGAGTGTTATTTTTAAATCAATTCTTCAAATGACCACTGTAGTTATCAATTAGTTACAATAACACCACCCTTGATTTTCAGGGGGTGATTAACATCGAGAATTTTTATTGAAAATTATTCCTTTGGGGGTGGGTATATTTTTGTTATTAAAAGGAATTGATATTAAAAATCCGTATACGTCGTATACGCGTCACTCCTGACTATCTATGACGGGAAAATGATACCCTTATTGGGTTTTTAATTAAGTGTCTATTGGATTTGTAATTTTACGTTTCTCGACGGGAGAAACACTTGTACCCCGAGCAGGACTCGAACCTGCAACCCTCTGCTTAGAAGGCAGATGCTCTATCCTTTGAGCTATCGGGGCATTAAAACTTAGATTATCGAGATGATTCTGATAATTCAGTAGCACGGCGATAATATCGTCAAAAATCTGGATGTCGGGGTGGCAGGATTCGAACCTGCGACTTCCTGCTCCCAAAGCAGGCGCGCTAACCGGGCTGCGCTACACCCCGAAAACATCAGTTTTAAAATAATTGGTGTGTTTAGCGACCGGATTTACCAATGGATGGATATGCGACTTTCCCGCCCTGGCGGGACTCGCTAACCGGGCTGCGCTACACCCCGTTTTCGTGTAAAATCTTTTTATCAAACAACATTTTTCAATGAAACCCACGACTTTCCCGGTAAGAATCGGAGGGTTGCCTGCCCGACTTGTCAGGCGGATACCACATCACATACGAATAATTCACCTTTCTGAAAGCGTGCAAAGTTATTTTACCATAGAGATAAAGTCAAGTCTAAAAAGAGACGCTGCTTGAGTTGACAAAATTAGTAAAATAGCGTATCTTAAATTGCTGTATGTTGAATGGGAAATTAAATAAGCTGAATGCATGAATATAAAAGCCATGAGAGCGTCTTCAGATTCAAACAGAGCATTAAGTAAATATTTGGAAGAGATCGGGAAGTATAATCCTTTATCTCCCGATGATGAAATTGAACTTGCCCGGCGGGTTCACAAGGGTGAACACGCAGCCCTGAAAAAATTAACCGAATCGAATTTGCGGTTTGTAGTAAGCGTTGCAAAGGATTATCAGGGTCGGGGATTACCTCTCACAGATCTGATTAATGAGGGGAATCTGGGATTAATAAAAGCCGCTGAACGCTTTGATGAAACCAGAGGATTCAAGTTTATTTCTTACGCGGTCTGGTGGATTCGCCAATCAATCCTTCGAGCGTTGGCAGAACATTCCAGAATTGTCCGTTTGCCGTTAAACCGGGTTGGTACTATCGGCAAAATTACCAAAGAAGCAGAGGTTCTGGAACAGCAGTATGAAAGGTCGCCCCGTCAGGATGAAATTGCCAGTGGACTCGACATGCAGTCAGCAGAAGTTACTGACGCTATCCGTATTTCCAGGCGGCATCATTCTCTTAACACTCCCTTTCGGGATGGCGAGAAAAACTCCCTGATTGATGTGATTCGGGATGAGGGACAACCCCTGCCGGAATTTTCCCTTATGGGAGAATCTCTGAAACAGGAAATCAGAGACACCTTAAGTACTCTGAAGGAACGGGAACGCGATGTTATTAAAATGTATTTCGGGATAGATCGCGAACATGCATTAACACTTAACGAAATAGGAGAAATATTCAGTCTTACACGGGAACGTGTTCGACAGATCAAGGAAAAAGCAATTCGCCGTTTGCAACATAAATCCCGTAGTAATGAATTGCGGGCATATTTGGGATAATGACGAATAGATTCCAATAAGAATATCTATGATTCAGGTAAATGTCATACACAACCTGGTGCGGAAACACAGATAAAACGGCGCAGGTATTGCTGATGATTAATTAGCAGAGTTAATTGAAAAGACAATCATTGCTCCACCTTGATTCTATCGGGTGGGTTTAAATTTATTGAGGAATATATGTTAATAGAAAGCTTATCAGGAGTCAGAGGTCGTGATACTGATCTCAATGAAGAGGTCGTAACATCTTATGCATATGCGTTTGCTGAATTTACCGACAGAGATAAAATTCTTGTAGGACGAGATACACGGCAGAATGGACAGTACATAAAATCTATTTTAATTGAAGCATTAATAAATGCGGGTAAAACGGTGGTTGATCTTGGGATCTGTCCAACTCCGACTGTCCAACATGCTGTTGAACACCATCAGGCTGCTGGGGGGATAGTCATCACTGCCAGTCACAATCCGCTGCCCTGGAATGGACTGAAATTTATTGGATCCGATGGAATTTTTCTGGATGCCGATGAAATGTTGCAATTGAAAAACAGACGGATAGAGATTGGCGGAACCTATCAAGAGTATGAAAAACAAAAGGGCTCGGCTCATTTATACGATTCCGCTGTTGATGATCACATTCAATCGGTATTGAATATCCACTATATTGATCCCTCTACAATACGGAAAGCCGGGTTTAAAGTGGTTGTAGATGCTGTCAATGGCGCTGCTTATAGAGCGGTTCCCGATCTGTTGACCAAATTAGGCTGCGATGTAATTCGTATAAATTGTCACTATGATAAACCTTTTCCCAGAAACCCTGAACCATTGCCGGAAAACCTGACGGAATTGAATCAAACGGTTCTTGAACATCAGGCGCATATCGGTCTGGCAATCGATCCCGACGGTGACCGATTGGCTATTGTATCGGATCTTGGCAAACCGATTTCGGAAGAATATACTCTCGTTCTGGCGGAATACCTGGTTTTGTCGAAAACGAAGCGAGTCGAAAAGAAGGTCGTGACTAATCTTTCAACTACATTGGCGATCGATGATATAGCCAGGAAATTTGACGCTACTGTTATCCGGACACCTGTCGGAGAGATCAATGTTGCCAAGAAGATGCGCGAAGTAGATGCCTGTATCGGCGGTGAAGGCAATGGCGGCGTATTACTGCCGGAAGCTCATTTGGGACGTGATTCATTGGTTGCGTCGGTATTGGTGCTTCAACTTTTAGCGGAACAGGGCAAACCTCTATCAGATCTGATGAATGAGTTGCCGCGCTATACCATGATAAAAAAGAAAGTCCCTCGAGGAAATCTGGAATTAAATGAATTGATCGATGATCTTAAACAATTGAAACAACCTGAAGAACTGGATTCGCAGGACGGGATCAAATTTATCTGGAGAGATCGCTGGGTTCATATGCGTCCGTCTAATACTGAGCCGATTATCCGGATCTATGCGGAAGCGACCACAAAAGAAGCCGCCGAAGAAGCTGTAGCGCCGTTTGTGAAATTCTTTAAAAACAATTCATAGATAATTTTACATATTCTACACACAATTTTTTTAGCGGATAAACAGCAGGAAAAATTTTCCTTGACAAAGGGTTTAGCATTTCTTATATTGAACATGTGTTAAGTAAGTATGAACAGATGTGCAGCAATGATCAATAAGCAAAACCAGACAGCTATCCTCGTTGAAGCTGCCCGGCTGTATTACGAGCATCATTTTAGTCAGCAGCAAATTGCTCTGAAACTTGGTATATCCAGACCCGGGGTTTCAAGGCTTTTAAAAAAAGCCCGCGACAATGAGATTGTAAGAATAAAAATAATTGATCCTACAGAGTACGGGACCAACCTGGAAAATAAAATAAAGCAAAAATTTAATCTCATAAAGGTTATTGTCGTACCGGCAGATGACGAAAATATAGGTATAATAAAAAAAAGGCTGGGTGCAGCTGCCGCAATGTTGCTCGATGAATTAGTAAACCCGGGAATGACCCTTGGAGTTTCCTGGGGAACAACAATGCAGGAAGTTGCGAAGCAAGTGAAGAACAGATCAGTAAAAAATATGATTGTCGTACAGTTAAATGGCGGTGTATCACGTGCTGAATATGATACCCATGCCAGTGAAGTTGCCCAGAAAATCGGGGAAGCCTATAGCGCCATTCCCTATCTCCTTCCTCTTCCCGCGATTGTTGATAGGGAAGACGTAAGAAGAGCGATAGTTTCAGATAAAAATATTGCCCATACTTTGCAAATTGCCCGGGAAGCCAAAGTTGCTATGTTCACGATTGGATCTTTTGGATATGATTCAGTACTGGTAAAATCCGATTATTTCGAAAAAGAAGAGGTGGATTCTTTAATAAAACGAGGCGCCGCTGGTGATATATGTTCACGAATAATCAATTATAACGGAGAAATTTGTTCTGAAGATTTGAATTTACGGACTATCGGGATTGAACTGTATGAATTACAGAAAAAAGAATATTCAATAGCTGTCGCAGGCGGAAAGGAAAAATTACCCGCTATCCAAGCCGCCTTAAATGGAAAGTTATTCAATGTTTTAGTGACCGATGAGTGGGTGGCAAACAAACTATTATCAGAAAATTAAAATTGAATTTATTATGAGTGATGAAAAACAGAAAATAATAGCAATCGGAGCCGACCACGGCGGGTATCCGTTAAAAGAAAAGATAAAAAGTTTTCTAAATGAACAGGGTTATCAAATGTTGGATTGTGGCACAAACAGTACAGAATCCGTTGATTATCCAAAATTCGCTTATGCCGTGGCGAAGCAGGTCTCCCAAAAGAAGGTCGATTTTGGTATAATAATAGACGGCGCCGGAATCGGATCTTCAATGGTGGCTAATAAAGTGAAGGGTGTCAGAGCCGCGCTTTGTTATGATATCTCCACTGCAAAAAATTCCAGAGAACATAATAATGCGAATGTATTAACCCTTGGCGCCGGTCTAATTGGCGAAGCCCTTGCCAAACAAATCGTGATGACTTTTATTGAGAGCCAATGTACGGTTGATCGCCATTTAAAGCGGGTAGATATGATCAATGAAATGGATAAAGTCGAAGTAAACGAAGAAATCTTCAATACCAATTTCCCAATCAGCAAGGAGGAAATTTTGACAGATATTTCAAATGCAGATCTGATAAAAATCGCTGAACGCGTTAACCAGATCATAAATGAACGAAACACTTCAGCTTGCGCTATCGATCCCAATCACAAAGATTCAGATATGGTTTGCTATTGTGGTGTATCGGTTGAAAGAAAACCGGAGACAATCCGGCAATTTCTGGATTTTGGTGTACAAAGGCTGGGATACCATGAAGGGACCGCTTGTGACTGTGTACCCGAAGATATTGCCCATTGCATCGATCATACGGTTTTAAGTCCTAATGCCACCGAAGCAGACATAAAACGAATTTGTGCCGAAGCCCGTGAATATCAATTTGCTGCAGTTTGTATTAGTCCCAGCTACGTATCTTTAGTCGCGAAAGAATTAGCCGGCTCGCCGGTAAAGGTTTGTACTGTAGTTGGCTTTCCATCCGGGGCTCACTTACCGGAGATAAAAGCCATGGAAGCCCGGAAGGCAATCCGCGATGGCGCCAGGGAAATTGACATGGTTATAAATATCGGAGCGCTGAAAAGCGGGAACGATGATCTGGTTTACAGGGATATTCGCATGGTTTGTGAAGCCTGTGAAGACGGCGGCGCAACCAGCAAAGTGATTATCGAAGCTGCGTTGCTAACTGACGATGAGAAAATCCGTGCCTGTGAGTTAGCCAAAAAAGCGCGGGCAAACTTTGTAAAGACCTCCACAGGATTTGGTCCCCACGGAGCGACTGCCGAAGATGTTGCCCTGATGAGAAGAGTGGTCGGATATTCGGGAATTGGCGTTAAAGCCGCCGGTGGTATTCGCTCGTATGAAGACGCCGAAAAAATGATCAAAGCCGGCGCGAATCGTATTGGTGCAAGCGCCAGTATGAAAATTCTCACTGGAGCTAAATCTTTAACGATATCAAATTAATCAAGATCTAAAAGGAGAAGAAAATGGTTGACCTTCGTGCTTATGTATTTTTAGATAATTTGCAACCCCAGTACGCCGCATATCTGGGTACTGTTGCCAAAGGATTTCTGCCTATTGCCGGAATGGCTTCTTTGTATATTGAAATTTCTCCCGGCATTGAAATTAATCGGATCACGGATATTGCGCTCAAATCGACAGATGTCACACCGGGAATGCAAATTGTCGAGCGTTTGTATGGAATGCTGGAGATTCATTCGGAGTCGCAGGCAAACGTACGCCAGGCAGGCAGCGCCATCTTGAATGCCCTGGAGTTAAAAGAGGAAGATCGCTGGAAACCGAAAATCTTTTCAAAACAGGTTATTAGACGTATCGACGATCATCAGACTCAGCTAATTAACAGAATGCGGTTTGGAAACATGATTATTCCCGGTCAGACAATGTTTGTAATGGAAGTACAGCCAGCCGCCTATGCTGCACTTGCCGCCAACGAAGCTGAAAAAGCGGCTGAAATCAATATCCTGGATGTGCGTGCTTTTGGTAGTTTCGGCAGAATATATCTTGGCGGAGAAGAGAGGGATATAGATGTTGGCTGGCAGGCGGCAGTCAAAGCTATCGAAGATGTAACGGGAAAAGTTCAAGAAAAATAACAGGGTTATTATATCATTTTTAAAAAGAATTTCTAAACTAATTAAGCCAATAATTTGGAGGAAAGAAAAATGGCAGAAGCATTAGGAATGATTGAAACGAGAAGTTTTGCAACGGTTGTAGAAGCTGCGGATGCAATGGTAAAAGCAGCCAAAGTTGAATTGGTACAGTATGAAAAAACCGGTGGTGGCTATGTGACGGCAGTGATTCGTGGCGATGTCGCCGCTGTAAAAGCAGCTTGCGACGCCGGAAGAGTAGGCGCTACCAGAGTTGGCGAAGTTGTATCTGTTCATGTAATTGCCCGTCCTCATCAGAATGTGGATGAGATTATGCCCCTCGGACGTGCAGACGAAGCCAAAAAAGCTAAGAAATAAGTTACCGGAGGCAAAATGATTCTTGCCAAAGTAGTGGGTACGGTTGTTTCCACTCAAAAAGAACAGAGTATGGAAGGATTGAAATTTCTGATTCTTCAACAGGTTGACCTGGAAGCGAAGGCAACAGGTGGTTTTGTCATAGCGGCGGACGCTGTCGATGCCGGGATCGGGGAGTATGTTCTTTATGCCACCGGAAGCTCGGCGCGCCAGACAACCCGAACCGACAAAAAACCTTGTGACGCCGTAGTAATGGCAATAGTTGATAATTGGGAAGTTCAGGGAAAGTTCAAGTACAAAAAAGGCCAAGACGATTAGGAATTTTTGATTGAAGATTGGTGATTGTAGATTTATTATTGAAAATCGTCCATGAACCGATTTCCTGACTGAAATAGACATTATTAACAATTTTGCAAGGAGCTAAAAAGTGACCCCTCTAAGCAAAGAGCAAATAGATAATATTGCATCCCGTATTGTTGGCATCATGGATGGAAAAGGGAGTATTCCCGGGATTGACGAAATACCTGAAACACAGGATTCTACAAACATGATTCTGAATAATGGTATTTTCCCGGATATTGATTCTGCGGTAAAAGCTGTTCGGGAAGCGCAATCACAATTAATGAATCTGACACTCGAAAAGCGCGCTGAAATCATTGCAAACATTCGGAAAAATATGTTACTGCACGCTGAAGACCTGGCGAAAAGAGCCCACTCGGAAACAGGGCTCGGACGCGTTGAAGATAAAATTCAGAAAAACCGGCTGGCAGCGAAAAAAACTCCAGGTATCGAAGTCCTGAAACCAATGGCTTATACCGGCGATCGGGGCTTGACTCTCATTGAATTGGCTCCATATGGAGTAATTGGAGCGATTACGCCGGTGACAAATCCGACATCCACGATTATCTGCAATTCTATTGGAATGATAGCCGCCGGCAATGCCGTCGTTTTTAACGTTCATCCGTCAGCAAAAAATGTGAGCATTTATAATATTCATCTATTAAATAATGCAATTGTCGAAGCCGGCGGACCAATGAACTTAGTGACGGCTATTTCAGAACCTACTGTTGAAAGCGCTCAGGAACTTATGCAGCATCCGGGCGTCCGGCTATTGGTGGTCACCGGTGGCGCAGTCGTGGTAAAGGCGGCTATGACCAGTGGTAAGCGGGCGATTTGCGCCGGACCGGGCAATCCACCTGTTGTTGTCGATGAAAGCGCTGATATTGAAGCCGCCGCGAGAGATATTGTCAGGGGCGCTTCATTGGATAATAATATCATTTGCGTGGATGAGAAAGAGGTTTTCGTTGTTGAGTCAGTTGCTGATCAATTGTTATCGGCGCTTACTCGTAATAATGCTATCATTTTAACAGCGGAGCAGATTCAGCAGCTGGAAAAGGTGATTATTGCTCAGAATAATGGTCCCGGAAAGCCTGCCAAAATGGAAAAATCTTTGGTTGGGAAGAATGTTCAGATAATCCTGTCTAAAATCAGTTTGCTGGTATCGGATAATATCCGCCTCGCGATCGCGCCGGTTGAAAAAGAACATCCTTTAGTCTGGACGGAGCAGATGATGCCGGTAATGCCGCTTGTCAGAATGCCAGACGCCGACTCGGCGATTGATCTTGCCAAAGAAGCGGAACAGGGAAATGGTCATTCAGCAATTATGCATTCGAAAAATCTCGATAATCTCAGCCGTATGGCCAAAGAAATGAATTGTAGTATTTTTGTGAAAAACGGTCCCGCATATTCCGGGCTTGGTTTCGGCGGGGAAGGATATTGTTCATTTTCAATTGCCAGTCCCACCGGTGAAGGATTAACCGGTCCCCGAAGTTTCTCCAGAGAGAGACGTTGTGTTCTTGTAGATCATTTCAGGATTGTATAATGAAGAAATATCCGGCATTAGCATTAATTGAGTTATCAGCAATATCAACCGGAATCCTGACCGGTGATGCTATGGTTAAAACCGCCCCTGTTTCAGTGCTGAAGTCAGGTACCGTTCATGATGGGAAATATCTCATCCTGGTCGGCGGAAGCGTTGCATCCGTCGAAGAGGCTTTTAAAAAAGGTCTTGCAATCGGTGGCGATCAAATTATTGACAGCGTTTTTCTCCCGGATGTTCATCCCCAGGTTAATGATGCAATCTTAGGCAAGCGCTTAACCTGTACAGAAGAATCGCTCGGAATAATCGAAACATCCTCCGTCGCGGCGGTCATTAATGCTGCAGATGCCGCAATCAAAGGTGCACATGTAAAAATTGTGGAAATCCGTCTGGCTGATGATATTGGAGGAAAAGGGCTGGTTATTTTTAATGGAAAAATAGAGGAAGTCGAAGAAGCAATTTCGATCTCTAAATCAGTCCGTAATGGTCAACATGTTACACTGAATGACACGCTTATCCCGAATTTTCATTCTGAAATGGCGAAACAGTTGGATCATAGCAGTATTTTTGAGAAAAACAATCTGGAAAAACTGAATGGCGGGGAGGTTTAATTGCTTCTTGGAAAAGTAATTGGTACTTTGACGCCTTGTGTGGTTTATGAAGGATTAAAAGGCGTTTCGTTGCTTTTAATTCAGCCTCTTGACAAGCAGACAATACCTTCCGGTTCTCCGATTGTCGCTGCCGATTCAACGCGCATGACAGGTCCGGATGAACTGATCTATTACGAAGGCGGACGCGAAGCTGCCATGGCATTAGAAACTACTTTTGTGCCGGTTGACGCTACGATTATCGGGATTGTCGATGACGTCAAACTGATTAACGAGGAGGAATTATGATTCTGGGACGAGTCTGCGGTTCAATTGTCTCCACGATTAATCATAAGTTCTACGACAATAAACGACTACTTCTCGTTGACCGTTTGACAATTGCAGGAGAGCCATCCGGCAAATACATTATCGCGATTGATTCAGTCGGAGCAGGCGCCGGAGAGACGGTTTTGATTATAGACGAAGGAAACTCCGCCAGACAAATTGTAGAGGATAAAACCGCGCCGCTCCGGTCGATAATTATCGGCGTGGTGGATCAAATTAATATTCAATCCTTTTAATTTCTCTGCGTCCTCTGCGCCTCTGCGTTTATAAAATATTGTTGTCATTTTTAGTTCTGTTTGCCCAGTAACGAAGTGTACAGGGGCTTGTCCAGGCTAGGTTAAACATTAACCACCGAATTTATTCGGTGGGTTGTGAAAATAATACGCTTTATCCGACTTTAGTCGGTGTATTATCCGAATCCGTCAAAAGCCGGACAGGTGTAATCATCTAAAAATATTTAACCAATGATTTTAAAAAAGCGGAGTGGTATTTAGGATTTTATGTAGATAATCTTTGCGAAAGTTAACTCCATAATGTGTGAATATTTATATCTGTCCGTTGAGAACTTCATCAGAATAGCTTTCGCAAAGGTTATTACCACATTAACCTGACATGTTTGCAGCTGAGTATTTACGAATATCGTTTCATAGAACAAAACTTTTGAAAATTGCTATAATATCTTAATTTAGATGCATGACCGACTGGATTCCCATCCAAAAAGATAAAAAGCACATTGACCGGGAGCGGGCGAGAGCCAAAGAACTGCGCAAGAGCCAGTGGTGGCAGGATAAATTGAATGAAGGTATCTGCTACTATTGCCGCAAACAATTTCCCCGGGAAGAGTTGACGATGGACCATATTGTTCCGGTATCGAGAGGCGGTAGAAGTAACAAGGGCAACATTGTTGCGTCGTGCAAGCAGTGCAACAGTGAAAAAAAGTATCTGACTCCCGTTGAAATACTGTTGCGGAAAAAGTCATCAGAAGAAAATCTGAAAGACAATGAATAATAGATCTTTGCGAAAGTTCCAAACTTTCGCAAAGTTAAAGCGCAAGCAGTGCAACAGTGAAAAAAAGTATCTGACTCCCGTTGAGATATTGATGAAGAAGGTCAGCCCTGTCCAAAAGAAGAGATCCAAATAGAATTGATATTATGGAAATATTTCCATCTATTGACAATGTTAAGCCGGCCGCAGGCGGCCGGCTTAACGGCACCGGCGTATCAGAGATCCGATTGTCACGCCGCCTGCGGCGGCCTAACAATGCGTATCGAGCCGACTGCGGTCGTTCTGAAACAAGTTTCATCACGATCCTCGCGGCTCATCCGCCGGTGCCGTTAGACATTAAAGGAGGGATATAATGAGTATTGAAAGGGAAATTAAAGATCAATATGCAAAATTCTTTTTAGAAGAAGACTGGCTTATATTTAAAAGCACAGCTGAATATTATCTTGAAACCGCAGCGAAAATTCTGAAAAAGGATATTCAGTATGAAAGCGATGGCTTAAAACTATGGCGTAGAAATGTTCAAAAGAGGTTATATATTGGAATAGCTTGTGAATTGCTTCTAAAAGCATGTTATCTAAAGAACGGTTATTGTACAAATAAAGTAAAAGATGGGAAAAAACTGAATATTAAATTTCCATTTAAGATAAAAGATGTAAATAAAGATTACCTCAGGGATGATGACACATTCTCATTTAATGATTTGATGAAAAAGTTGGATTACATTATTGACTTTGGGAACGATAAAGAGATTGTCAATAAAGGTTTTAGAATTGCTAAAGTATTCAGAAATAAAGAAGGACATATCGCTGTTCTTTGGCAGGATTATAATCCACAAAATTTCAGAGATATAGAAAATGGCATAATTGGATTTTATAAGATAGTATTTAACGAAAATTTAAAACTACATTTTAGCATTAGTGATGGAGAGGAAGCAGTTTTTGATGTGGTAAAAATGTCTAACCATTGTCTACTTTTATATTAAAAACAACTATTTTCTTTAGATACGAGAGAAAAGACTAATTGCAGACAGTCTTAAATTACCGATTCTACTCTTTCGGCAGTCCCCGATAAATCGGGGCCGCGGGCATACTATCTTGGCTATATTT
>JADHYC010000020.1 GCA_016782645.1 Fidelibacterota bacterium
CCATTTTGGACTCCTATTTGATCTAATAAATGCAAAGGTTTTGGTGAAAATCGCCCTAAATATATGCATTTTAATCCCAAAAGTCAAGGTATAAATTACTGTATAAACAATATATTATATACTTTTTCAGGAGACCCTACTTATGGACGGAGTTGGTGGATCTCTTGCAGAAGGACTGCCTGGAGTTGACTCAGATGCAGAATCAGTATGGCAATCTGAAGCAAATGGACAGGTAGATCCAGGAGAGATTCCTTCTCAGCTTACAATCTATCAGTTCCCACATGATGAATTGCCAAAAGCTCTACAGGGAGAAGCGTCAGTAAGGGCGCATTTTCAAGAAATACTGAATCAACTTGGAACCTCTTCTGAATGGGGAAGAGTTGGTATTACTCTGACTTATCAATATACTGCATGGGCAACCGGAACAGGACCCAATAATTTTCAAATTACAACAATATTTCCTCAATTATATGAAACACTTGTTAAGGTGGCTTTCAATATGGGAATTCCACTCATGATTATATTTAATGGATCCACATGGTCTGCTCCTGAAGGTGATTTTAACGAATATTGGAAAACAAAGGACGGCGGTAAGTATCTGATGCGTTATAAGGACGGACAGGTCAATCAGGATATTTCCATAAACACTAATACTATTCCTGCTTCAACATTGTCTAATTATCTGAGCAATTGGGGTTACATGAATAGTCACAATGCGCTGATACTAACAAACTCACCATACGCCACAGATCTTATGGAATCCCGACTGAATGTTTTGAATTTAGCACTTGATATGTTTGTAGAACTGGACAATCGATATCCAGGTACGATTCAGTGTCTCAGTGCTGATGCAGAGGTTTGCAATTTTTCATTCAGAATTGGACCTGATGGTAAGAGAATTCCGCTTGGTTATGACGATTATTATGTTGACCCATTTGTTAGTGAATATGGTGTAGATGAAGGCACCTACTTTGCCACGGATAGGTTTTCCTATGATAGTGAGGAAGAATTAATGTGGTATAATTTCAGGAGTGAATGTCATAGGCAATTTAGTGCTGCCTCAGTAGCAGCTATAAAGAACCGTTTCCCAGACACACCTATATACACTCATCAGATTTTACAACACGATGATGACCTGGTAACCGTGGATGGGTTTGACTTTGCTGCATCACAGGGTTCTGCGCTGGTTCAAGATGCTTATCCGGGTTATACGGTTTATACTATATGGGGAACTGGACTTAGTCACCACGATGGCAATCATGTAAAGGAAGCATGTGCGCAGGCAGCTTCTAAAGCCCAGAATTATGGTGCTTCTATGTGGGGTGCACTGGAGTTTAATCCAGGCAGGGGGAATTATCCTGGTCCTAAAACAGATTTAGCTGATTACACTTATGATTGGTTATCATACCTTTACTCACTTAATTGTAGAGTTGTGTGTCCGCTGTCATGGATAAGTAATGTGTTGGATACAGGAATCTCTGGTTCAGGGATGGATGATGGTATTAAACGATTTATCCAACAAGGACCATCTGGCACTGTTCCAACTCCTCCTCCTGGTCCAACGCCAAATACGTATAATTTAATTAACTATCCAAATCCTTTTAATCCCAGTACGACTATTAACTATTCTATCCCAGCTAATTCAAAGGTTAAATTGATGGTTTACAATACGCTGGGAAAAGAAGTGGCAATCCTTGTGAATGAGGAAAAGTCTCCTGGATCTTATACTGTTAATTTCGATGGTTCTGAGCTTTCCAGCGATGTATATTTGTATACTCTTACAATTGGTACACAAGTAATAACTAAAAAAATGTTACTAATTAAATAATTCGGTAAAAATTCTTGAAAACATCATTAAAAGAGGAGGTTCTATGAGTTAATTTCATACCAATGTTTAAACAAAACCAACCTTTTAACCTTAAAATAAGGAGATAACAAAATGAAAATTATTAGCGTTTTAGTGTTCGCCGTCATTTTGCTGTTTAGCATTTCAGCAATCGCTCAAATAAACCCAGATGACCGATTTGGTACCTATTTAGACTTTGAAAGTGGTGATTCTAGTGTTGTTTGTAATGGTGATACTATTATCCTTGAAGTTTATGATCCCTTCGGCATATTTGAAAAAGTTGCAAATCCAGACCCTAATCCCTGGCCAAAGATTAATAATAGTCCAAATGTTGGGAAAATTACAACGACTGCCAGCACCTGGGAATTAATTTTTGTAAATAATGAATTTATAATGGACTTTTCAGTAAGAACCCAGTTTCAAGTTGATATATACTCCCCTGCTGCCGGCCGCAATGTTTTGTTTAGGATTGAAGTTTTTAATGATTACACGATTGGAAAAGAAATTCAGGCAACAACAACTGTTGCCAATGAATGGGAAACGTTAACTTTCGATTTTTCGGGAACTGAATCGGGTAAATATGGGAAGATTGTATTGTTTATGGATTTTGGGGGAACCGATGTTGGTGATATCTGGTATTTCGACAATGTCAGACAGGCACAACCTCCGATACGGTATGATGATGGTCTCCTTGTAGATTTTGAGAATAAAAATCCTTATTGGTTTAACTGGGGTTGTGTGTTTGATGTAGTCTTTAATCCGGATGCCTCAGGTATCAACAAAAGTGAAAAAGTTGGATATTTTCTAACCAATGACCCGGACTTTACCTGGGAAGGTGCCGTTGTCGTGGAAAGATATGTTCTATTTGATTTTTCAGAAGGGGCTGTCTTTAAAATGAAAGTATACGCCCCTTATGCTGACCGTTCGTTTTTATTTCAATTAGAACACTTTGATGATGCTAATTTGCCCTATGGCCGGGTTTTTGTTGTAGCAACCACTACGGTTTATGATGAATGGGAAGAACTAAGTTTCGATTTCGGTGACATGGTCCCCCCCCTTGAGTCAGGTTTTTACAGCAAAATAGTGGTTATGCCTGATTTTATGGCAACGAATGTTGATGAAGAATGGTATTTTGACGATATCGTATTCGAAGGAAAACCAACAACTTCTGTCATAAGTTCAAATCCAGTAGAGTATAAATTATATGCTAAAAATTATCCCAATCCTTTTAATCCCAGTACGACTATTAGCTATTCTATCCCAACCAATTCAAAGGTTAAATTGGTGGTTTACAATATACTGGGAAAAGAAGTGGCAACCCTTGTGAATGAGGAAAAGCCTGTTGGATCTTATACTGTTAATTTCGATGGTTCTGAGCTTTCCAGTGGTGTATATTTGTATACTCTTACAACTGGTACACAAGTAATAACTCAAAAAATGTTATTAATCAAATAGTATCGAAAAGGGAGGGGAGCCTCCCTTCCCTTTTTTTTCCCGCTGAATTCAAGGTTTAAGTGCAACACTACTCATTGACTAATGCTTCGAAAGTTGTTAAATAATTTAAGCACTTTCTTGGTATAGTATTTAATAAAAAGAATTCCCCGATGCTTGCGTCAGGGTAGTTCATTAAAAATTCAACAATTTTTACTTCGAACTCTTTGACATTGACAAAGTCAGTTTTCTTTGGGAAAAAGCGACGGATCAAGCCGTTCATATTTTCAACAGTACCTCTTTGCCAGCTTGAATTTGGATGGCAAAAAATTTGAGAAGCAACCACCAATAAGATTGGCTAAAGTTGTTTGACAAGTAAGATGTTGTGGTGGAAGGAGGATCGTGTTACCTCGTAAGCCAATAGGGTTTTGTGCGTGTAAGCTTGGTCAACTTCCACCACCCCTTTGATTTGAATAAGGTAAGTTGGGCATAAAGGCTCGCAAATTTAAAGAGGTTAGATAAGGGGATAAATTGGTTGGAAGATCACCACAACTCTTGTTTTTTAACAGATTGGTAAAAAATGCTTGAAAAGCTCATTAAAAGAGGAGATTATACATGAACAATAAAAATATTTTTACCGTATTAACGCTACTTTTAATATTTATTTTCAGTAATGCATTTACACAAACAACTGGAAAAATTTCAGGTAGAGTAATTGACAAAGAGACAGGCGATCCTTTGATTGGCACCAATATCATCATAGAAGGTACACAAATGGGGGCAGCGGCAGATTCTAAGGGAGAATTTTTTATCATTAACGCGTCCCCTGGTGTATATAACGTAATTGCCAGAATGATTGGATATGGTATTGTGAGGATGGAAAATATTCGTATAAGCGTGAATTCTACAACAAATCTTATATTCGAACTGTCACCCGAAGTAATTAAAGGTGAGGAAATTATTGTTACTGCAGATGCCATTTCCATTAAAAAGGACCAAACCAGTTCAGTCCGTATTGTGTCATCAGAAGAAATAAACTTATTACCTGTTGAAAATGTTGATATGGTCGTGAATATGCAGGCCGGGGTACTAAATGGACATTTTAGAGGTGGTAGAAACACAGAGGTTACTTATTTAATTGATGGTATTAATATAGATAATTCTTTTAGTGGAAATAATAAGAGTATTGAACTGGAAAAAGAAGTTGTCCAGGAGTTAGAAGTGATTACTGGTACATTTAATGCTGAATATGGACATGCCATGAGTGGGGTTGTGAATGTGGTTACTAAAGATGGTGGTAACAAATTCCATGGTTCAATTTCTAGTAGTATAGCCAATTTTTTCACAGGAAATAATGATATTTTTATCGGCCTAGGTGAAGATGACCACCTAACGCGCAATCTGAGTCAGGATTACAAAATCCAATTTGATGGACCTATTTATAAAGATAAACTCTCATTTATAGTTAATTACCGCTATCAAGAGCTTAATAGCTATTTAAATGGAATTCGTCGATTTAATCCAAAAGATTATAGTGAATATTTAAGCGAAAATCCTGAAGATTGGCACATCGAACACACCGGTGATAATAAATATGTTTCCATGGAAACAGCAAAATACCATAACCTATTTGGAAAATTAACTTTTAAGGCCAGCAGAAATTTTAAAATAGGATCATTATTCACGTTAAATGATAATGTCAATACATTTTATAATCACTTTTGGAAATATAATCCTGATGTATTAATAAACTTTTTCAATAAATCTTTTATAGGAGCATTTACTATTAATCACATGATTTCTCCACATATTTTTTATGATTTTAAGCTTTCGTATACTCAACAAAAAATGGAAAATTATTTATATGAAGATCAGTTGGGTGAACGTTATTTACAGCCACTATACATTGGAACAGGCGAAACAGATTTTGCAACTGGAGGAACACCTGGCCCTGGGAAACCCACAGACACATTTACAAATGGAAATGTAAAATTTGATCTGTACTGGCAAGCGAATATGCATCATGGCATTAAAACTGGATTTTTGCTTACTGTACATGAAATTGATAGAACCCGAATCGATGTCCGTAACAAATATTTTGGGGCTGATGATGAGAATCTAAGATTAGAAGATCCTATTAGTGGTAAGATCGATTTTCCAAATTATGATTTAGAAATTGTACCAATTACTAATGAGACGATGGATGTCTATACCGTCCATCCATATGAATTTTCTGGATATATCCAAGATAAAATGGAATTTGACGATATGGTAATTAACCTCGGTGTAAGATATGATTATTTCAACCCAGACCAGGTTTATCCGACCGATAGACGAAATCCAGGAAATCAGTTAAATCTTCCCGATAGCATGATGTCCACATATCCAAAGGCAGTATCCCAATACCAGATTAGTCCTCGATTTGGTTTAGCCTACAAATTAAGCGATCAAGCAGTATTGCGATTCAGTTACGGCCATTTTTTCCAGATGCCGCCAATGTATGCAATTTATCAGAATAATGTGTTTAGAGTTCCGACTAATGATTATGGTATTACAATGGGTGATGCTCAATTAGATGCTCAAAAGGCAGTAACATACGAAATTGGATTATGGCAGGAGCTTATGGAAGGAATGGGACTGGAATTAGCACTTTATTATAAAGATATTTATGATTTGTTAACCACAAAAATTATATCGACATATAATCAAATTGAATATGGACTTTATACCAATAAAGATTATGGAAATGCGCGTGGGTTAGAGGTGAAATGGAAGTATCAGATAAGTGGATTCTATACAAATATTAATTATACCTTAGCCTATACAAAGGGAAATGCAGATAACCCAATCCAAACATTTACTAGAGCAGGTAATAGTATGGATCCCATAAAGCGTTATATTCCGATGTCCTGGGATCAGCGTCATACTTTTAATATAACATCCGGTTACTCAACCAAAGATTATGGAATCACTTTAACCGGATATTACAATTCAGGGACTCCTTACACCTTTGAACCTTTAGGATATAGTGAATTATCTCTCATTAATCTTTATGTAAATAATGACTATAAACCAACTACAGTTTCAGTCGATTTAATGGCTTACTGGGACATTCCAATAATTAGCGGTTATAATGCACGCATTTATTTGAATATCTATAATCTATTGGATCGACTAAATGCTAATTGGGTTTACGGAGATACAGGTAAACCCTATGAAACAATTACAACAGAGGCTCAAAAGAAGAGTCATAGAAGTGATTTTAATGATGTATCGGATCAATTTAAAAATCCATCGTGTTTTTCTGCTCCCAGGCAAATTAAAATAGGAATAGGAATTCAATTTTAATGTAAGAATAAGGAGAAAATAGTGAAAATTTCAACCCGTTTTTTAGTATTTATTATATTGTGTATAGTTCCACTTATTTTATATGGTCAAGAAAAAAGATATGATGGACCAGAAGATCCCGCAGGAGATATAGCTGCTGAACGTGCTGGTTTTATGAATGGAAATAGATTATTAATGTATTTTGTGAATAATACACAGGTAGCTGAGTGGCCACGTGCAAATGCATCCAGATGGCCAAATGATTATTCGGGAACAAAAATATGTGATGTTGCCTCAGTTTTAATCGGAAGCGAAGTTTATATTTATCAGGATTCTATTCCGATTACAGACATTAACGAAGTTACTCTACTCGCTGAATTGGGTCAGATCGATACTTTATACTTTGTAGAAACTTCATCGTATAATGCTGGTATAGCTTCAGGTACGGAACCAGACATGAATTGGAATAGAACGGTGGAATGGGGGCTTTATCCTGTTCCTGGATACTGTAATGAAGCCCAGGACTATCCAGCTATGAGTAATAAACCAGATTCATGGCCTTTAGGAGGTTGGCCTTCAACCGGGTTTGAAAAGAAATGGCCAGGCGAATGGAACGGACGATTTGGAAGGGGGATAAAATACGCCGATTTAGAATGTTATTATGTCGCCAATGATGCACAGGATATGGAAAATATTATCCAACGTGGTGACCCGGAGCAAAAGTTGATTACGGAAGGTCCAAGGTACTATCCAAGACCAGGAATGTATATCGGTGATATTAATCCTAATGTCACTATTCAGAAAGGATTTCCGTGGGGTGGATTAGGATTACGAGTTGAAGTTCGCGGTTTTCAATGGAATAACCCTGAAACCCAGGATATGATATTCTGGGAATATAACATTTCAAATATTTCTGACTATACTCTACCATCTTGTGGTTTTGGAATTTTTGTTGATCCTTCAATTGGAGGAGATACGGGAAATGATCATGAAACAGCAAGTTTTCATAAGCTTTTGGATTTATGTTATGTGTGGGAAAAAGAAGGAGTCGGTGAGGGAGGCAAAACGCCAGGAATTTTTGGAATTGCTTATTTAGAAAGTCCAGGAAAACCTTATGATGGAATTGATAATGATGACGACGGATTAATGGATGAGAAAAGAGATAATCCTGCAGGAAATATAATCGGACCAACAGATGGAATTCAAGATATAGATAAATTTCTTGCCTTCTATAATTATTCTTTAGATGAGCTTCGTGATCATTATGAAGGCGATGAGGACCAGGATTGGCAAGATGGCTATGATGCTAATGGCAATGGAACGTATGCATATCTAGATGAAAACGGCAATTGGCAATTAGAACCAAGCGAATGGGCAGGAGATGATGTGGGTTTAGATGGTGTAGGGCCGTTGGATTTGCAATATGATGGTCCTGATGAAGGTGAATGTAATGGTATGCCTGACTGGAGAGAAGGTGTTGGGTGCGAACCTAATTTTAACGCAACTGACGTCAGTGAAGCTGATATGTTGGGATTGACTGCTTTTAACGTAGTCGATTGGCCGACATGGAAAGAAAAATTCTGGATTAAGCATGATAAAAGCATTTGGAAGTTTATGGATTCTAATACTTTTAATGAATATGTTTCTGCTTCCTATCTATTTGAATTTTTTAGTTCGGCACGATTTCCACTTTCTAAAGGACGCACCTCGAGAGTTTCAATGGCAATGCTGGCTTCGTTCGAGGATCTCGTAACTTTAAATTCTGAGCGTAAAGCACCAAGAATGTTTAAAATGAAACAAAACGCCCAACTCATATATGAACGAGACTATCGATTTGCTCAGCCACCTTTAATGCCTACTCTTAAGGCAACTCCGGGTGATGGCAAAGTTATTTTAATTTGGGATGATATGGCAGATAAAAATACTCGTGAACCTTTATTAGGCAGAATCAATGATTTCGAGGGATATAAATTATACCGTTCTACGGACAAACTTTTCCAGGATACTGAAGTTATCACCGATGGGCAAGGCGTGAAAATGTTTAAAAAACCTATTTTCCAATGTGATAAAATAGATAATATTACAGGATATGCCGATTACGGCTTTATTGAGGGTACAGCATTCTATTTAGGAGATGACACCGGAATTAGACATCATTTTATTGATGAATATGTTATAAATGGTAGAACATATTATTATGCCTTAGTCGCTTATGATTATGGTATTGAGCAATTTGGTATATCTCCCACTGAAAATAATGTTGTGGTTGAATTAGATGAGGCTGAAACAGTCATTCGAATGGGTAAGAATGTTCAGGTTGTTACACCAAGAGTAAGAGCTGCTGGCTATATCCCTCCTTCAATCAAAATAGATGAGTCTCAGACATCAAAAGAAATAGAACCAGGTATGATCGTCCCAACAGTTGTCAGTAATAGGGATGTTAAAGCGAATCATACCTATTGTGTTACATTTGGTGTCGATACTATTGCAACCTACACAGGGGGAGGAAGATGGCATCATCCCATGGATTTAAAATATGTAACAAGCAAATTATTTGTATATGATATAACAGATGATAAAGAAAAACTTGTTTATTCAGAAACAAAAGATAATTACTCTGAAGATAATATTGTTCATCATAAGAGTCCTGAAGTAAGTGATATAGAACGATATGATTACCATTCATTTAAAGAAGGTGAAATTCAGACAGACGTTTTTGATGGAATAAGTTTAACAATAAATCCTATAACTATAGATACAGCCTATCTTGATATTGATAATATAGGCTGGATTACTGGTAATTCACCAATACATATTGACGTCGGGTTTATAGGATATAGTTACTACCCATGGGAATATGAAATTGTATTTACGAATTCTTATTCAACTTATGAAACTAGAAATGATGGAAAAAGAGTTACTGAACCGAATGGAGATAAAATCGGGTCAAGTAATCTTATATTTGACCACAAATATAATTTTTATGTAATAAACAAAAATTCAGTTGATTCTACAGGCGAATATGAAAGATTAGATCTTATTGTATATGATAAAAATCAAAATGGCAGTTATGATTGGCAAGAAGATGTTATTTTGGCCGGTCATGTAGTAGAAGTAAACGATATAATACGCTGGGCAGGTACAGTATTTTCCATTGATTTTATGGATGCAGCGGATGAATCTCAACTACCTAAACTAAATGATGTATATCGGATAAAATTTATCCGTCCGTTATCACAAGTGGAATCTTTTGTATTTACCGTTAGACCAGAAAATAGCGTTGATAAAACAAATATCAAAACAACCATGGATTCTATTAAAGTTGTTCCAAATCCATATATTGCTACAAATGCAATGGAAGCAGCCGTTATTAACCCGTTTCTTAACCAAGGACGTCGGATTATGTTTACCCATCTTCCAGCGAATTGTGTGATACGTATTTTTACTCCTACGGGAACACTTGTAGATAGGATCGACGTGAATAATGAATCGGATAATGGAATGGTTCATTGGGATTTATTATCTAAAGAAGATCTAGAAATAGCAGCAGGCATGTATATTTATCATGTGAAATGCAATGTAACAGCTAAAGAAAAAATTGGTAAGTTTGCAGTTATAAAATAAAAGAATGGCATAGGGATATTCAATATCTATAAGGAGAGCTTATAATGAAACTATTATTTATGTTTATTTTAATCATGTTATTCTCAACCAGTTTACTCACTCAAGATAACCGAGTAGGAACAACAGCCGCAACGTTTTTAGAAATGGGGATTGGCAGCGCCGGAAATGCAATGGGCGAGGCCTATGTAAGTGTGGCACGCGATTTATCCTCAATTTACTGGAATCCCTCTGGCTTGGCCTATATTGAATCGAATGAGGCACAATTTATGTATCGCCCATGGATAGCAGATATAAATATAACATTTGTAGGTGGCGCAGTATTTCTACCACGAATTGGAACATTAGCTTTAGGAATTACAAGTATGAATTTTGGTAGTACTGAAGTAACAACGCTCGAAATGCAAGAAGGAACCGGGGAGATGTTCAGTGCCATGGACTATGCTGTTAGTTTTTCTTACGCCAGAAAATTAGCACAATGGTTTGCATTTGGAGTTACCGGAAAATTTATATCATCAGAAATTAGTCGCCTTAATGCCAATGCAATTGCCATGGATTTAGGTGTGATTGTTAATACTCGCTTTTTCTCACCAGATGGAAATCGAGAAAATGGCTTGACAATTGGAATGAGTATAAGTAATTATGGTACGCGAATGCGATACGAAGGCATGGAATTATTAAGATCGATTGATATATTGCCAAATCAACATGGAAATTACAAAGATGTTGAAGGACAATTTAAATTGCAGAGCTGGGATCTCCCGGTAATCTTCCGCATAGGAGTTTCTTTTCATCCAATTATAATTGGTTCACAACGTTTAACATTGTCTCTCGATGCACTCCATCCGAATAATAATAGCGAATCAGTAAATGCAGGTGCTGAATATCAAATTGCAACGCCTAGTGTTGGATGTTTTTTGCTTCGAGGAGGATGGCATGGCTTATTTCTGGATGGAACTCAGCACGGCTTAACTTTCGGTAGTGGAATCCATTTTACTCTACTTCATAATAAAATAGTAAAGGTTGATTATGCTTTTCAAGATGTCGGGATTCTAGGAAATTATTCTACTTTTACATTAGGAATCGTTTTTTAATCTAAATCTGATTAATATGAGGTGTTTATTTAAAATGAAAACAGTATCACCATATTGGATGACAATTTTTATATTACTGATTAATTTAATTCATATTGATATCAATTATGCTCAAGAAAAGGTCATCTTTGACACTGATATTGGCCCTGATTGGGATGATGTAGGTGCAACGGCAACATTGCATGCTCTGGCCAATCTTGGAGAATCTGAAATCTTAGCAATGATGGTATCGAGTGGAGGGCATTCAGGAACTTGGGGGCCGCCTTGTCTTGATGCATTCAATACTTACTACGGTAGGCCAGACATTCCAATAGGGGTTGCTCAGGATGGGCCGGAGTTTGGCTCCAGCTATAACCAACAGATTGCACAAGAATTTCCTCAGGATTTAGAAACTGGTAATGCATGGGATGCCGTAGAATTATATCGCAAAGTCCTGTCCGAGCAGCCAGACAGCAGCGTTGTTATTGTAACAGTTGGTTTTATAACGAACATAGAGGATTTATTAAAATCAGAATCCGATAACTACAGCACTTTAAATGGAATGGATCTTGTTAATAAAAAAGTGAAGCGATGGGTATGCATGGGAGGGGGGTACCCTAGTTCCGGGGGAGAATTTAATTTTAAAATGGATGCAGTCGCAACTAAATTTGCTGTTGACAATTGGCCGAAATCTATTTTATTCAGTGGTTTTGAAATTGGAGCCCCTATTCACACAGGTGCCAAACTTGCATTAACTTCAGATGTGAATCCTATCCGTAGAGCCTATCAATTAGCCTGCGGTTCTGTTGGGTGCACTAATTCGAGTTGGGATCAAACAGCGGTACTGGCTGCTGTTCGTGACCCCTTGTTATATTGGGATTTGGAAACAGCGGGCTATTGTTATGTTTCGAATAATGGCTCAAATGAATGGTGTTCTTTACCAGATAAAGACCACAGCTATTTAATTAAAAGAGTTTCTAACGCAGAACTGACTGAGATAATTGACAATTTAATGGCTGACCTTCATGGTATGCCTGAAGTGATGATCAATTCTCCCGCTCATGGTGCTACATTTGATAACGGAGCCGATATCACAATTGAAGCAACCGCCTCAGATACTAATGGTCAGATTATTAAAGTAGAATTCTTTGCTCGTACGACAAAAATAGGAGAAGATATCACTCCTCCTTATAGTATAATGTGGAACAATGTTGTGAGAGGAGGATATTATTTGACAGCTAAAGCTATTGACAATGACGGCAATTCGACGCTCTCAGACCCTGTGAAAATTTTTGTTGGCGATTTGGACAAAAGCTTTGTTGGTTATTGGATGTTTGAGAACAATGTCGCGGATTCTTCTGGAAACGGCAACGATGGCACTATTATAGGTAACCCAAAATTTGTTGCCGGGCAGATTGGAAACAAGGCTTTGGAATTCATTACCAGCCAGGATTTTGTAAAGATTCCCGCGAGTCCGGATTTTAGCATAACGAGCTTCACACTTGCAGCATGGGTGAATATTCCACAGCCAATTCCCAGTGGATGGAGAAACATAATAGAACATAATCGCTGGGGCAATAACTGGTTTGGATTATGGAAAAGTGCTAATGGAAACAAGTTTCATTTTAGATGGACTAACAATGGAAATGCTACGTCAGACTTTTCTTCAACCATTTCACCTGATAATTGGTATCATGTTGCGGCTACCTATGATGCGACCCAAAGAAAGGCCAAGTTATATTTAAACGGAAATCTCGATAAAATAATTCAAAATGCAGATGTGCCTGAACCTACAGATGCAGAATTAAGGATCGGTATAAATTTGGATAATAGTGAAGACTTCAAAGGAATAATAGATGACGTACGTGTGTATAATCGCGTATTAGATGATACAGAGATTAAGGGACTATTAACTGTAACATCAATTGAAGACAAAAACGAATTTGACAATGAATTCTTGCCAAATACGTATAATTTGACTAACTATCCAAATCCTTTTAATCCATCAACGACAATTCGATATAGCGTACCGATCAATTCTCATGTCAAAATTGATGTGTATGATATAAACGGACACAAATTAACAACTTTAGTGGATGCAATGAAACAGGCAGGAATTTATACAATTCCATTTGACGGAAATAACTTTTCTTCAGGCGTATATTTCTATCGCCTCAAAACTGAGCAATATGAAGCTACAAAAAAAATGCTTTTTGTAAAATAACTATAACATATTATACGAGAGAGGAAATTAGATGAAAACAATAATCCTTTTTCTTTTTACAATATTTTTAATCTTTTCAAGTTGCAAAACAGAATCCTCAAGAAATGTTGAAAATACAAAGTCGAACAAAATAAGAGTCATTTTAGATACGGATGCCAATAATGAATTGGATGATCAGCATGCAATTGCGTATATGTTATTCAACGGTCAAATTTTTAATGTAGAAGGTATAACAGTTAATAGGACCTATAATGGGGGCAGCATAGATAAACATTTTGAAGAGGCTGAGAGAATCGTCAAATTATGCTCGCTACATTCACAAATCAAAGTTTACAAAGGTGCAAGTGGAAAATATGATGAAATAATAAACCACATCCATGAGCCCAATTTTGATGGTTCGGAGGCGGTTAATTTTATTATTGAAAGAGCAAAAGCTCAAGACGAGCGAAAATTGGTATTGTTACCTATTGGAAAACTCACAAATATTACCCTCGCACTAAAAAAAGATCCGTCTATTGCTTCTAATATTCGCATAGTATGGCTAGGTACTAACTATCCAGAACCTGGAGAATATAATTTTGTTAATGACACTTCTGCTGTGAAACCTATTCTTGAATCGGATGTTGAATTCGAGATGGTCATGGTCAGATATGGCAAGCCAACAGGTACGGACGCCGTTGTAGCATATTTAAAAGATTTTCAGCAGAAAATGCCTGGTAAAGGTCCACATATTTCCGAACCAGTCACGGGAAGACATGGTGGAGAGTTCACAAATTTTGGAGATTATTCGGTCAATTTATTTGAGAACTTTCCTGGTCGTCCCAGTTCACGACCATTATATGACATGGCAGCTGTTGCTATTGTAAAAAATCCTGATTGGGCACATCGAGTCAGCATAAATGCTCCTAAATTTACAGGGGGGAAATGGATTGATCAACCTAATAATCCTCGAAAAATAATCATTTGGGAAAATTTTGATAAAGAAAATATCATGCACGATTTTTACCAAAGCATGAGTCACTATATTCTAGCCAAACTATTTTAGTTGTTATGATAATTGTTTTTATAAAATCGTATAGACTCAATTTTTATACATGAGGAAATCCAATGAAATCTGTTTTTCAAAAAGTTGTATTCCATCCATTTCTTAGAGCATGGTACACTCTTTTATTTATTCTCCTAATTCATACTATCGCTTTCTCTCAGGTAAAACTTATTCTTGATACGGACATGTGTGGAGACATGGATGATGTCGGTGCCTTAGCCATCCTGCATGCTATGGCAAACAGTGGAGAGGTAGAAATCCTTGCCGTCTGCTTCAACGAGGTACACGAAAGCGGCGCAGCTGCCATCGATGCCATTAACACCTGGTATGGACGTGGCAATATCCCAGTTGGTATCTATAAGGGTACACTTTCCAGTCCGGATAATTCAAAATATCTAGATGCCCTTATGGAATTCCCCCACGACCTTAGCAAAGAAACCGCTCCCAGCGCTATGGATGTATATCGACAAAGTTCTATTGGAACAGACGGACAGCTCCGTGACGATCATCAGTGTCGGTTTTATTAATAACCTTGATGATCTCTTGAGAGCAGAACCGGATCTGGTTGCTCAAAAGATTAAAGAACTGGTTATTATGGGCGGTGTTAATAACGACAATTTTAATCTTGTTAGACACAATCTGGTGGATGTATCAGAGAACATCATCGAGAACTGGCCAACACCCATTGTTTTCAGTCAAGAAGGAAGCTCAATCTTAACTGGTGACAATTTGCAATACGCCCCGGAAGAAAATCCGGTTCGTGAGGCTTTCTTTAGATTTTTGGGGAATGAATTTAACAGCCGTTCCAGCTGGGATGAGATAGCCGTTTTATATGGTGTGCGCGGTTTATCATCATACTTTAACGAAATAACCAGTGGAACCGGTTCTTTACTCAATGGTTATGTTTGGCAGATTGAACCCGGTTTTCGGTCCTATCTGAGTAATCGCCTTTCTAATCCGAGCTATGTACGGATCATAGAAGAGCTAATGGACCAATTACCTATCGGTGTTCATTTTAATATCTCTGCATACTCCGGCTGGTTGCCTTTCTCGGTCGAATTCGATGCATCGATTTCAAACGTAGGTGGAAACCGATCTATTCAACAGTATCTGTGGGATTTTGGAGATAATTCAACAGGAGAAGGTGAAAAGGTTTCACACATTTATAACGCGATAGGAAGTTTTAACGTTCAGTTATCTACTATTGATAATTTTGGTGATTCGTTAAATACCTCAAAGATGATAGGTGTTTTTGATCCAATTTTTAGCTCAATAGAATACTATGGTAATGCAAATAATTATGAAAGGATTGACGAGAATCTTTGGTCTAGCCAAATTGATAAAGACGATTTGCGTTATTATCTAGGTGGGAATGAACGAACTACTGAAAAGGCATTGCCAGGGTTTTGTTTTATAAAAGATAGTACGTTTTCTGATTTTACTTTAAATATGACGGTTCGTACGGGTGAGGATTTGTCCCAAAATCGTTATGCAGACTATTCGATTATTTTTGGTTATGTAGATGAAGAAAATTATAATTATATCTTGATGAAGCACACTACTTCATGCATAGTGAATGTCTCTAACGGGCAGAGTATAAATTTATATTGGACGAGTCAGAAAGGATTACCGGATGAAGAGTATAATCAGGTGACATTAAGTCTTCATGGTGATCAATTAACTGTATTAGTGGATAGTACTGTTTTTCTAACATCCAAGAATACAAGGCTATCAGCGGTTGGAAAAATTGGCTTTGGTTCAAAAAGTTATTCTGTCTTTTTTGATGATATTCAAATATTGCGCACTGTTACCTCAGTTGGTATGGATTTACCTAAAACTTTACCTTCTCAAATTAAATTATGGCAAAATTATCCCAATCCATTCAACCCCACGACTACAATTCGATTCGACCTGTCCCAAAAAAGTTCTGTTGCGCTATTTATCTTCGATATCATTGGACGTAAAATTCGCACAATTATGAAGGGCAAGCGAGCTGCTGGCAGTCACGAGATCGTTTGGGATGGTTTGGATGACACTGATTTGAGTGTGCCGAGCGGAGTTTATTTCGCTCAACTTCAGATTGGAGATATTGTTAAAACTATCAAATTGAATTTGATCCGTTGATTTATAAATTTTTGTTTAATCTAAATTCATGAAAGGAGTCAGAAATGTTTATCTTGCAAAGTTATTTGCCGGCTATCATTTTTTGTTTCATCACTATGCTATGCTGGGGATCCTGGGCTAATACTCAAAAATTAGCAGGAAGGGAATGGAGGTTTGAACTATTTTACTGGGATTATGCCATTGGGGTTGTTCTGCTATCCGTTATCTTTGCTTTTACGTTGGGAAGTATCGGATCTGCAGGGAGAAGTTTCATTCAGGATATAGGACAGGCTGATTTTAGCAATATACTCTCAGCACTCATTGGTGGAGCTGTCTTTAATGCTGCTAATATCCTGTTGGTTACCGCCATTGCTATTGCTGGAATGTCGGTGGCATTTCCAGTTGGAATTGGGTTAGCCCTGGTTATAGGAGTAATTGTTAATTATATCGCCACCCCTCTGGGTAATCCGATTATTCTATTTTTTGGTGTTACCCTTGTGGTTATTGCCATTATCATAGATGCTGTAGCCTATAAAAGATTGCCGAGTCAAACAAAAGGTGTGACCACAAAGGGATTGGTGCTGTCTGTATTATGCGGAATTCTCATGGGCTTCTTCTATCGGTTTGTGGCCAGGTCCATGTCTACTGATTTTGTCAATTTAGAAGTTGGGAAATTGAGCCCCTATTCCGCAGTATTCTTTTTCTGTATCGGATTACTTGTTAGCAATTTTTTGTTCAATACCATAATAATGAAAAAGCCTCTTGTCGGAGAACCCGTAGCGCTATCTGCATATTTCAAAGGTGGCCTCCGTATCCATTCCATAGGAGTGCTGGGTGGTATCATTTGGTGTATCGGGATGTCATTTAGTATCATCGCTTCCGGTCAGGCCGGATTTGCGATATCGTATGGATTGGGCCAGGGTGCTACTATGGTCGCGGCTTTTTGGGGTGTTTTTATATGGAAAGAGTTTAAGGAAGCACCAAAAGGAACCAACATCCTAATACTACTAATGTTTACCTTCTTTATTATAGGATTAGGATTAATAATTACTGCACGAATAACATAGGATAATTTAGAAAAATGAAATCATTAACAAATATGGCATTTTTTTGTGTAATTATTTTTGGATTAATATCATGCCAGCCTAAACAACCAGGTACTTATACAATAACAAAAGAAGAACTCCAGGACAAAATAAAAGGCGCTTGGGCAGCGCAGACGATCGGTGTCACCTTTGGAAGTCCTGTAGAATTTCAGTACAAAGGCACAATGATCCAGGATTATCAAATAATTCCGTGGTATGACGGCTATTTAAAAGAAACATATGCAAACAGGCCTGGATTATATGATGATATTTATATGGATCTTACATTTGTCCAGGTACTAGAAGATGAGGGTCTAGACACGCCGGCAGAATCTTTCGCTAATGCTTTTACACGTGCTGAATATAATCTTTGGTTTGCTAATCAAACAGCCCGATACAATGTCTTACACGGCATTGCACCACCACAGTCGGGACATTGGCTAAATAACCCTTGTGCCGATGATATTGACTTTCAGATCGAAGCGGATTTTGCCGGGATTATGTGCCCAGGTATGGTGAATACTGCCGCTGAAATATGTGATAGAGTCGGGCATATCATGAATTATGGAGACGGTTGGTATGGTGGGGTGTACGTGGCTGCGATGTATTCACTGGCCTTTGTATCCGATGACATAAACTGCGTCGTGGAGGAGGCACTTAAGGTTATTCCGGCAGAGAGTAAATTCGCTCAGTGCATAAGCGATGTCATTCGGTGGCACAAAGAAAATCCGGGCGATTGGAAAAAGACATGGTTTGAAGTACAGCGAAAATGGTCCGAGGATATAGGCTCTCCTCTGGGAGTTTTCAATGCGTTTAATATAGACGCTAAGATCAATGCGGCGTGGGTATTGATGGGTCTGCTATATGGCGATGGAGATTTCACCAGAACCTATGAGATCAGTACACGATGTGGCGATGATGCAGATTGCAATCCGGCCACCGCAGGTGGCATTCTTGCTGCTATCAAAGGATATAAAAATATCCCAGAATTCTGGAAGAAGGGACTTGCGGATGTTGAGCCGATAGATTTTAAGTATACCACCATTTCTCTAAATGATGCTTATGATTTGTCTTTTAAGCACGCCTTAGAATTGATCAAAAGAAATGGCGGTGAAGTGAGTGACGATGAGGTAACCATTCGGCTGCAAAAGCCACAGCCAGTCCTATTAGAGATCGCGTTTGAGGGCCATTATCCAATAGAAAAAAGAAAGCTTGATGAGAATTTAACCAAAGAAACCTCTTTCAAGTTTGAAGGTATCGGCTTCGCTGTTAACGGTGAGGCTAATAAAAAAGGAAAAGAGGATTATACGTTTGAAGTCGAAATGTATATTGATGGGGAACTGGTTGAAACGGCAAAACTCCCAACCAAGTTTACACACCGTAGATTTACACCCTTTTGGAAGTATCAGTTGCCCATGGCTGAACACGAAGTCCGACTAAAGGTCCTTAATCCAGCGAATACGGCCTGTATTCATCTCAGTGATGTTGTTATTTATGGTGATAAACCCGTTAAGGTGGCATATTAAGTGTGAATTCTATTGGAAAATAATGTCAATTGTAAGAAGTTCAAAGAAGCACCCGCAGGAACCAATAAACTTATTGCACTCATGGTTATATGTTTCGCTGTTGGTTTACATAAATACAATTCAAGTAATTAACAAATAGTGATGCTCCTTATGATTGGGGCGTCTTCTTATATGCAAATATTCACGTTCATTTAGCAAAGGGAAAATTAAATGGAGAAGCCAAAAATTGTAGTTGTTGGGAGCTCTAACACCGATATGGTGATTAAGCTTGAAAGATTACCTGGGCCAGGTGAAACCATTATTGGTGGAGATTTCATCATGGCTGCCGGTGGTAAAGGAGCTAACCAGGCGGTGGCTGCAGCGAGACTCGGCGGAGAAGTTACGTTAGTGGCCAGGGTGGGAGCAGACATTTTTGGGGGACAGGCCATTCAGAATTTTCAGAAGGAAGGGATTAACGCAGATTTTATTGTTGAGGATAATGAGGATCCATCGGGGGTGGCGCTTATATTTGTGGATCGAAAAGGTGAAAACAGCATCGCGGTAGCTTCCGGTGCAAATGAGAATCTTTCGTCTGAGGATGTCATGAAGGCGAAAGATGTTATAGCTTCATCGGAGATTTTGATAATGCAGCTTGAGACACCTCTGGAAACCGTCAAAACCGCCGCAAAAATCGCCCATGAGAATGGTGTCAAGGTCATCTTGAATCCGGCTCCAGCGAGGGCACTTGATGGTCCAATATATCAATATCTTTCAATTTTAACGCCGAATGAAACGGAAATCGAGCTTCTGACAGGTATGACTGTTCAAGATGAGAAGAGTGCGGAGAAGGCGGCGCGGGTATTGTTGGCAAAAGGTCTTGGGACAATTATTGTTACTCTGGGCAGCAAAGGGGCCTTACTCGTAACTCAAGATGATTGTAAGCGAATACCAGGATTTGAAGTGAAGGCAGTGGATGCAACTGGAGCCGGAGATGTCTTTAACGGGGCTTTAGCCGTTGCAATTGCCGAAAAAAAAACTTTGATGGATGCATTGCTCTTTGCGAATGCAGCAGCTGCATTGTCGGTGATGAAGCTGGGTGCCCAGCCTTCAGCACCGAAAAGAAATGAAATTGAAAACTTGTTGAGGGAGCGCTTATAACGATGGTTGGAATATTTTTAAAATAATTGGTGATGTCTATGCGAATGATGAAAAAGGGAAGTTTCCTTAAGTTTGTGGTTATTATATTCGCCCTGATATTGCTCTCATGTAGCAAATTAGAGAAAGAGGAACAAAAAGAAGTTATTCTTGCCAGAGTAGGGGACAAGACGATTTCTTTGAATGAATTTATCCGCCGTGCAGAATACACTATTCGACCGTCATATTGCAAGGGCAGTAACAATATTCATAAAAAAATCATCCTAAATTTATTGGTCGCCGAAAAGATGTTAGCTCTGGAGGCCGGTGAAAACAATGAATTGGTCCAGAATAAAGCTTTTCAAAATCACATCAAAGGGCGCCAGGAACAGGCCATGAGAGAGTGGCTCTTACACAAAGAGGGTTTTCAGAAGGTTCGATTAGAAGAATCCGAGATCCGGAAAGTGTATGATATCGCCGGACGTACATACAACGTTCAATACATTCAAATACCCGATGATATTATAGCAGGAATCGTTAAAAAAGAACTCCATAACAATGAGAGATTTTTTGAAGCAACCCATCAACAGCTTTGTGGAGAGAATGATATTCCGGAGAGAGATGTATCATGGAAGTCTAAAGAACATCCGATGATCCATGAAGCGCTCTTTTCCAATAGTCTGACTAAAGGCCAAATTGTCGGACCTTTGAGGATAGATGAAGACTTTCATATTGTGATGAAAATCTTGGGTTGGACAGATAAGCTTGCTGTCACGGAAAGTGATCAGCAACAAAGATGGAATGATGTTAAGGAGAAATTAACAGAAAAGAGGGCTATGGAAAATTACGATAAATACGTTGGCAAAATCATGGGAGGTAAAAAACTGGAATTTGACCAGAATACTTTCTATAAAATGGTGAAGCTTATCAGTCCGCTGTATATGCGTTCCCCGGAAGAAAAGAGGGATCTCTTCTTGAAAAATGCTTTCAATCGAGACAAAGAGAATCCTGAATTACATGATTTGGGAGCAGGAATCGAGGAACTCCTCGATAATTCTTTCTTCTGTGTTGAGGATCGGGTATGGTCAGTGAGAGATTTTCAGGAAGAGTTACAGAGACATCCCCTAGTGTTTCGAAAAAAGATACAGAATAAAAGCGATTTTGCCGAACAATTCAAACTGGCCATCGTGGACATGGCCCGGGACATATATATGACACAGGAGGCATACAAACGCGGCTATCAGCATGTGAACGTCGTGAAACGACATACCCAGATGTGGCGCGATGCTCTCCTCGCTCTTCATCAGAAATATCAGTATTTGGAAGAAAGAATACCCAACCTGTCGGATAGTTTGAATGCGGTTGCCGTGATTGAAGAATATCTAGATCCATACATCGATGAACTGCAGGAAAAATACAGTGATCGTGTCGAAGTGAATGTGCATCAGTTCAACGATATCCAACTAACGCGTATCGACATGTTTGTCACGCAACAAAATGTACCATTTCCTGTCCTGGTGCCAGCTTTTCCTTCAGTAACCACAGATTATAATCTTGATTATGGGAAGCGGATTGAATAACGACTCTTATGGCTTTTCACTCCATTGACCTTGTGCACAAAATGGCTTTCCAAGAGACGTAACCCTGTATAGAGAACACGCAAACTACTGAATGGTAGAAAGCGATGTCTGTCTAGAGCAATGGCCAGGCAGGGAGGTAGAGTAACCACGGGAAATCCCCGGTGTATTTCCCGCGACACGGGGGAGCGTGTGCTTGCAGCGCGTACTGTGCGAGCGAAATAAACTCCTATAAAGTCTAATAAAGGAAATGAGTGAGGAACAAATATTAAACGTAACCGATCACAGGGTTAGTGCTACTTCCGTTTAATTTAATCATATCCATGGATAGAAGTAGTCAGGAGTAAACAAAAATATTGCATATTTATAACCCACTTTTTATTTCTCCCGTCGTGACACATAGGCCTCTTAAGCCGACGGTCGTAGGTTCGAGTCCTACTCGGGGTACTCCGTTTTCCGACGACAAATCCAATAATTTAAATTCGACATTATATGACAGGAATGGACAGAAATGGACAGAAACGGCACAACCACCGTTCATTTACCGATCAACTTTTGTTTTTCTATTCGGTGAGCAGCGTCTAAGCGTTTTGAGCGAAATAAAGAAAAGGGCCCCTATGTAAAGAGGCTTTTTTTACTTACATTTGGCAGAATCGACACAGTAAAACGCATTAAACATAATTACGTATTATAAACAATGTTTTGACCCATTACTTTAAACTTATACAGGCATTGTAAAAGTCCGATCTTAAAAAATCGGGTTTTACCTTTTTAGCATAATTACTTGTTCCTATTAGGTCCTTGACAATCAGGCGATGAAAAGATTCTGAAAACCCACAAGCATCATAATACTTGTTTCTATCTGGTTTTTACTATTCTCTCCCAATTTAAAGTTTTGTGAATATATATTATGATTTTCTGCAATTAATTGGATTGATTTATTCATACATCTTTCTAACTTTAACTGGTTTTTGGGGGGTTTGCGGATACAAGAAAACACAATTTGAGTTCTAGATCGAAAAAGGTTGATTTTTAACAGTTTTTCATATCGGGATCATAGTTGGACGAAGTACTGAATCCTCGGGTTAAAATCTGCTGTATCAATAACGTAGGCGAAGCAAAGTTTGCTATACGATGTGGCGCCTCTGATCTGGGGTTTGTTACTGAAATGCCAAGTGGTCCCGGAGTTATCTCATTAAACCTGATTGCTAATATTGTTTCAAGTATTCCTCCAGCAATAGGCACATTTCTCCTCACTTCCAAACAATCAATTAATGAGATTATTAAGCAGCATAATTATTGCCGTACAAATGCTATCCAGATTGTTGATTGCCTAACTGAAGGATCACACGAAGATCTTAAAAAAGGACTACCCGGAATATCAATTGTTCAGGTTATTCATGTCACTGGTGAAGAGTCTATTGATGAAGCATTATCTGTTGAAGATCATGTTGATGCCATTTTATTAGATTCCGGTAATCGACATGCAACAGTTAAAGAGCTCGGGGGTACAGGACGTGCCCACAATTGGAATATAAGTAAAAAAATAAGAGCAGCGTTAAAGATTCCTATCTTTCTTGCCGGAGGCTTAACACCTGAAAATATTAGTGATGCAATTAAAACAGTGAGACCGTTTGGCGTTGATGTATGCAGTGGAGTGAGGGCAAATGGGCACCTGGATAAACAAAAATGCATAAAATTCTTTAATAGAGTTTACCAGAATTGATGAATAATTGTAGTTTTTCAAATGATGCTGTAAAAGCGATTATATGGGACTATGATGGCACCATGGTCAATACAAAACAGAAGAATTACGTAGTTACTCAAAAAATCATACAAGACTTTTTTAAGAAAGAACCTTTTGAATTTTGGGCATTACAATCCTATGATAATTATCTACATGCTATAGAAAAAATCGCAAATTGGAGAGATTTATACAGCAATTGGTTCGATCTAAAAATGCATGAAGTTGATCAGATTGGTAAAATGTGGACACAATACCAACTCGAGGATGATACACCAACCTTATTATATCCCGGAATTAAACAAGTAGTAAATAAGTTAAACAATTATCCTCA
This sequence comes from Fidelibacterota bacterium, assembly GCA_016782645.1. Taxonomy (GTDB): domain Bacteria; phylum Fidelibacterota; class UBA2242; order UBA2242; family UBA2242; genus BS750m-G69. The sequence continues at coordinate 24,050 of JADHYC010000020.1, forward strand.
AGGTATTGTTTCTCAAAACTCAAAAGAAAATATTTTATTACAATTGGAAAAATATCAAATAGACAAATTATTTGATTGTGTTATTGGATTTGAAGAGGTACCAATTCAGCAACAAAAACCCGTCCCGGATGGACTTCTATGTTGTATAGATAGATTAATGAACTTTCAAAAGGGTATGGTTTTATTTATTGGCGATCATAGAACAGATATAGAATGCGCTAATAATGCAAATTTACATTTAATTAAAAAGAATGTACACATTCAAGTTTTATCAGTTCTAATCACATTTGGATCGAATGTTAATATTTCTGACTGGAATATTAAACCGAAATTTATTATTACCAAACCGCAGGAATTACTTTCAAAAATTGAGGAAATAGGTATATAGAGTGTCTTTTAATCGCTTCATTTTAATAGTTTATTATGGAAGGAGGGTAATTAATGATGTAACGAAGATTAGATTAATAAATGTGGTGAGGAAATTTTAATTTTTAAAAAAGGGGAACAACTATGGACTTTAAAAAACATTTAAGACTTTTGACATTTTTAGTAATGTGCTTGTTGTTGACAACTTCTGTCTGGGGACAAGGTGTTACGACAGCTGGCCTTAGCGGATTAGTAATGGATGAAAATGGCAAGCCTTTACAAGGTGCAAACGTAATTGCTATTCATGAACCAAGCGGGACACTGTATGGCGCCGCTGTACGTGCAGAGGGTGCTTATAATATTCCCAACATGAGGATTGGAGGACCTTACACTGTCAAAGTAACCTTTATCGGTTATAAAGAGCTCACTGAAGAAAATGTCCATTTAAGTCTTGGACAGACATTGCGTCTCGACTTCCAGCTATTCAAAGAAGCCATTGATATGGAAGCCGTTGAAGTGATTGGCAAACGGGATGAGATCATGAACAGTGATCGTAATGGTGCAGCAACTTTCGTTGGAGCCGATCAAGTCGCTCAGCTGCCTTCAATCAAGCGTAGCACAAGGGACCTAACACGTTTAGACCCTAGAAGTGACGGTAATTTTAGTTTTGGAGGACGTAACTGGTTATATAACAATATATCCTTAGACGGTTCTTATTTTAATAACTCTTTTGGCCTGGACGATCCGGCGCCGGGTGGTCAAACAAACGCAGAACCCATACCCTATGATGCTATAGAACAGGTACAGATATCTATTGCCCCATTCGATGTCCGTGAAGGTGGATTTACCGGAGCCGGTATTAATGCAGTTACCAAGAGCGGTACCAATCAATTTAGAGGTTCGGTGTACAGCTTCATGCGCAATGAAAATTTAACCGGTAACAAGGTAAATGGAGAGGAAGTATCAGCTAACCCCGATCTTACTTATAATCAATCGGGATTTACCTTCAGCGGTCCGATCATACAAAATAAAATTTTCTTCTTTGTTAACGCTGAACTTGAAAGAAGAAATGACCCCGGTTCAAATTTTGTAGCAGATCGGGATGGTACGGTCAAATTTGGTGAATCACGCGTAGATGCCACGACAATGGATAGAATCCGAAAAAGAATGATGGACGTTTATAATTATGATACTGGTCCGTATGAAGACTATACCCACGCAACAAATAACAACAAGCTGATTGTCAAATTAGATTGGAATATTAGACAGAATCATAAATTTACCTTTCGCTACAATCTGTTAGACGCGGTGCGTGACTTACCGCCGCATGGTTTTGTGCTTAGTTACAACAATACCGGACGCGGTCCCAATTCAAGCAGTTTACCTTTCAAAAATTCGGGCTATGCCATTAATAATGAATTGAATTCATATGCTGCGGAATTAAACAGCACTTTTGGCGGGAAAATGGCTAATAAATTGTTCTTCAGTTATAACAGCTTCAGGGATTTCCGCGAGCCGTTCAGTGAAGATTTCCCAACAGTTGAAATCGGTGAAGATGGTGTAACTTACACGACTGTAGGTCATGAACCCTTTTCAATCCATAATATCTTGGATCAGGATGTCTTACAGATAACAGATAATTTCAGCTACTTCATGGGTAAACATGTCTTTACTCTAGGTCTGAACTATGAGCAATTCAAATTCTTCAATTCATTTAACATTTTCCGTCATGGTTTATTTATGTTGCCCTATTTTCTCGATTTTGAAGGCGATGGTATTCCCAATGGAAGCACCATTTCAACGCTGGATGAATTTTTCGCAGAAACTGATCCAGACAGTGCTATCAATTTAACCGGAATGGTCGGTTCCGGACCATATAAAGGTGAAGCAATTGACTACCGTCAATTTTCGGTATATGCTCAAGATGAATTTATGTTAACTCCTGCCCTGAATCTAACCTATGGATTGCGGATTGATATTCCAATTTACCAAACCGAACCTGTTAAAAACTCCTTTTCAACAAGCCTGGCATGCCTGGATGAAAATGACAAGGATGAAAAAGTTGATCAGGCAAAATTACCCGATTCAAAACCGTTATTTTCACCACGCCTTGGTTTTAACTGGGATGTAACCGGCGATCGCTCTTTTCAACTTCGTGGAGGAACCGGTATATTTACAGGACGTATGCCATTTGTATGGTATGGAAATGTAATTTCAAACCCGGGCACCAACCCGAAATTATATCCGGGAATTGTTGAAGCCGATGTGCCTGACGATCACGAAACTGACGACGGAAAAGACCGTCTTTATGAAGGAAAATCTATTCTGCAACAATCTTTTGATTTGAATGCCATGGTTCCCGATTTCAAATTACCGCAGGTTTGGACTACTAATTTCGCCATTGACAAGAAATTACCAATGAACATGCTTGGAACACTCGAACTGGTATATGGAAAAGACATTAATGCTATTTATATGAGGAATGCCGATCTGGTTGAGCCTGTCGGCTACCTTGAGGACGGTAGGCCCTATTTTGGCGCCAAGGATCTTGCTCATGAGTTGAATACAGCCTATCCCGGTGAAAACGCCGGCGTTTATGTCATCGATAATACCAATGAAGGTCATAACTTTACCATTACTACTCAGTTAAGAAAGTTCTTTAACAACGGACTCGAAACCAGTTTTTCATACACTTACCTGAATGCGAAGAACAATCTGAAATCCACTGAGATAGCGAGTGTATTATGGCAAAGCCAGCCTGTTCAGGGCGACCCGAACAAACCAAATATCAGTTATTCGGAATTCGGAAACCCGCATCGATTCATCGGAACAACGAATTATCGGCACCAGTGGTCTGATAAAATGGCTACGAGTATCGGTCTGTTTATGGAAGTCGCACAGGGTAACAGGTACATCTACTCCGGCGGAAACAGGTATTCTTTTATCTACTCAGGTGATGTAAATGGTGACGGTTATGGCGGAAATGATCTTATCTATATCCCGGATGACGCTAGTGAAATCAACCTTCAGAATGTGACTGACGCTCAGGGTGCTGTTACTTATTCAGCCGCAGACCAGTGGTCGGATCTCGATAAATTTATTAAACAGGATGATTACTTAAGCAGCCACAGAGGGGAAATAGCCGAAAGAAACGGCGCAATTAATCCCTGGTTCAGCAATATTGACCTTCGGGTTCTTCAGGATTTCTACCTGAATGTTGGCGGACATAAACATACGTTTCAGTTTAGTTTCGACATCTTAAACGTTGGAAACCTGATTAATGATGGATGGGGTGTGAGAAAAATCGCCAGTGCGTCTGCTACCTCGCCTTTGAAACTCGTTGGCTGGGATGCTGAAGATGAACCTGTCTTTAATTTCACTGGCCCCGATAAGACCTTTATTGACGATCCGAGTATTTACTCTCGTTGGAGAATCCAAATCGGTTTACGGTATATATTTTAGTTGAGAAATAAGATGTGATATATTATGGGCCGGTGTGAAAACGCCGGCCTGTATTATTTGGCAATCTGTCATATTCTTAGAGTTAAATATTAAATAATTGACTTTTTGAGACAAAAATATTATTAACAACAATAAATCCGGATTTGACAACTTTTTCTTTGACTTAGATGGAACGATTTCAAATCCTAAAGAAGGTATTGTAAATTGCATTAATTATGCGGTTGATCGTATTGAAGGAAAACTATTATCAGAATTTCTTGATCGGTCTCCGGATGCTCCCGGTGTCATTCACTTATACGCCTCAAATTTAGATGCCAATAAAAAGCATATTTTGCCTGAAGTTCTTGAGCAGTTAGTCATAGAAGAAGATAAAGAAATGGAAATATATGCTACAAAAGCAGAGTATCCTGAAGAAGATAGTTAAAAGTCAGACGATGGAACGACAAGTTAATACAAAACAAAAACGCTAACCATTGTTTCCACCTGACCGTAAAAGCTGTTAACTTTTTGAGAGTTTGAGAGATTAGGACATGATTTTTGAATTTTTTGCAGCTCATTTCGAATAAAATTTGCGGCAGGTGAAACTTGCCAGTTAGGTGTGATAATTCGACTAAATTTAACATTTAGGGAAAAGATAGTTATGAAAACAATTAAAACTATCGGATTATTAATTATAATAACAATTCTTCAATTTATTGCTATGATAATTTCTACACAAGTAATCCAATTTGGCCCGGATTTTGTTTTAACACCAGAGGAAGCATCGCAATCAGCCTTATTACTAGCTTTTGTATCATTAATAAATTCCAGTATAATTATTTACTTTTTTAAAAGAGCGAATAATAAAGATTATAAACTTTTATTTTGGTTTATCTTTATATGGTTTGGAATAGGTACATTTATGACCCAAATAGAAACATGGTACTTTATAGATGCCTTCTCGCTATTAAACAATGATACATTAATGAAAATATTTTTAATGGGATTTATTAATACTTGTTTGATCATCCCAGCAAGCTTCTTCATAATCAGTAGTAAGTCAAATGAAACGATTAATATTGAAATTAGAAAAGCATTAAATGTAAAAATAATAAAATCTGCATTATTTATATCTGTAGTTTATGTCACTCTTTACTATCTGGCAGGTTATTTTATTGCCTGGCAATTTGATGCTATACGTATGCATTACTCTGGCTCACTTGAGAAATTGTCTTTTTTTGAGCATACAATCTCTCTTTTAAAAACTGATCCTTATTTTTTCCCTTTTCAAATTTTCAGAGGCATATTATGGTTTTTCATTGGGATTCCATTTTTTATAATTCTAAGTAAGAATCGAAAAGAATGTATAATTTTTTCATTTTTTGTATTTGCGCTTTTACCATCTGTACAACTTTTCCTTCCCAACCCATTAATGTCGGAAGCGGTTAGAATGGGTCATTTCATCGAGGGTTTTATTTCGAATGGAATTTTTGGTGTAATTGCTGCTTTGGTATGGCTGAAATATGATAAAAAATTGACAATAAAATAAAAATTGAACAGCCAGAGATATAGGTTACATTATCTATGTCCTTGGACTGTACCAATATTACACCTAACAAAAAAAATAAAGCTGACTGGAACAGCAATTGGCGAATTTGGATTTTCGGTGCTAGCAAGACGTTTTTTAAAATATTGAAATACAGTGCGCCGTATGTTCCAGCAGGTTATTTTTATCGTTGGGATACTTTGCTCCAGAAATATTTTCATTCCCCATGCACACTCTATTCAGGAGATTGGCTTTCCGGTATGGTTCAGGATCGAGCCTGTAAATAATTTTGTATAATTCGCCATCCCACCAGATCGATTCTATTCTATCCAATCTTTAATAAACAACATCCATCCCGAGGCATCGGGACAAATAATAATGAAAGTACATTCCTATCAATGTTATATTTGTGAAATTCATGTGTCGTAGACATCCGGTTTGAGAATCCGGCTACTGACGAACAACTGACGGATAATTCGTGGTTTGATTGAATTCCCTTTCCCACTCCAAAGGAATCCCTTCGGAACAAAGCCCGCTGCTACATCACTTTCCACTTTTACCTTTTTCCTTCTCAATTTCCCCACCACTCCAATACTCCATTACTCCATCATCTATTATCCATTTCTCCATTTGACACATTCAGTTGGACAAAAAACGCTTCCGTTACTCGTTCGGCAACTTCCGTTGGCTATTCGGCAGTTTCAGTTGAACGTTCGGCATATTCCGTTGAACTTGCGGCAATTTCCACCGGATGCATTTCGATTCTACCTGCTAAGTATTTTAAGACAGCCCACGAATTAATTCGTGGGTTCATAAGTAAATCCGGAAAAAAGTGAACTGTTTAAACAGTTTTTGAAAATAATTCTCTCAACATTTTCTTAGATCGAACTCACGTTAAAATAATTTGTAATAGCTTTTTAAGCTCGGTTTTTTAACCGGGCTTTTTTTTTATGTATGTGAAGAACTCAAGGTTCTTTGCGTTCCGTCGATTATCTGAATTAGTATCCCTATGTTTTGTTGTCTTCTCTTCGATAAATTTAAGTTTGCCCCCTTTCTCTTAAGCCGACGGTCGTAGGTTCTCTCGAGGAGACACCGTTAGGGGAACCCTACTCGGGGTACTCCTTTACACTTCAGTTCGTTTCGTTACGAGGGGCAAGCGTTAGAAAGTTGATTTTATCAAGTTCGAGACTTGTTCGTCGTAATGAAATGTAGACGAATAATACGGCACCTGCTGGATGACAATTGCATATCAGAAATACAATTTTTAGGTTGTAATTTCCCTTTTTCATTTTCAAATTTTCAACCATTATGAGGATAATATAAATAAACAGTTAAGAAAGGGGTTAACATGCTTCGAAAAATCACAATGGTTCTGAATCCAATGAAGTCCACAATATCATTTTTAATACCATTTCTTTTTATGTTGAATATCCCGGAAGCTCTTGCTCAGAATATTGGTGAAAAACCGGATTGGATTGCCGGTCGACCGGATGGCTGTACTACAATCACAGTAGGGAGAAAAGCCTCTGCAGATGGTTCGGTGATTACATCTCACACCTGTGATAGTCACCGCAACCGCTCCTGGTTGAATATTACACCTGTCAAGAAGCACAAGAAGGGTTCTATGGTAACTATGTTAAAACGAACTAAGGACGATTCCTTAGCAATGCCAGCTTACCAACATGTTCCAGTTGGGAAAATTCCGCAAATAAAATATACTCATGGTTTTATCAATACTTCTTACCCATGTATGAATGATCATCAGTTGGCTGTTGGTGAATCTACATTTGGGGGACGTGGAACACTGAAATCGGATGATGGACTTATTGATTGCCCACAATTGGTAAAGTTGATGTTAGAACGATGCACAACTGCCAGGGAAGCAATCAAATTGACGGGGGTACTGACAAAGAAATATGGATATATAGATGAAGGAGAGTGCTTGACGATTGCTGATACTAAAGAGGTCTGGCATCTGGAAATTGTTGGACCGGGTAAGGGAAATAGAGGCTCGATTTGGGTGGCACAGAGAGTGCCGGATAATCATGTTTCGGTTAATGCGAATGGCAGTCGCATACGACAGATTGACCTGAAAAACCCGGATTATTTTATGGCATCAAAGAATGTTTTTTCGGTAGCTCAGGATAGCGGCTGGTGGAATCCGAAAGACGGGGAATTTGAGTTTTGCTATGCTTATGATCCGGAGGGTCGTACATCTTTTGCTGCACGCCGCAGAGAGTGGCGTGTATTGGATCTGGTAGCACCTTCTTTGAAGCTGCATCCTAATTCAGAAAATTATCCGTTTTCAGTGAAACCTGACACTTTAGTTACTATTGAGAAAATGGTAGAAATTTTTCACGATTATTTTGAAGGAACGGATTTTAATTTTGTTAAAAATATTAAATGGGTCAATAAGGAGGGTAAGACTGAAATATCTCCATTTGCGAATCCTTTTATGCCTTATGACATGAACTATATTTTTATGATAAATGGTGGTTGGGGCTGGCGAGGTGAACGTCCTATTGCACGTTGGTACACAATGTATGCGACTATTACACAGTCTCGCGACTGGTTGCCTGACGAAGTTGGTGGAGTAGTGTGGCTGGCATTTGACAATATAGCGACATCCATTTATATTCCGCTTTATTGTAGCATTATGGATGTTGCAAAGTCATATAAAACACCTGGACGGGTAAATGGCTTTACTCGTGAGTCAGCCTGGTGGGGATTTAATCGTCTGAGTACTTTAGCCGCTCAGCGCTGGGGAGATATGAGAAAAGATGTTGATGCTGTTTGGGGACCTCTCCAGACCGAGTTGTTTGAAAACCAGCAAAGTGTTGAAAAGGAAGCATTGAAGTTATTAAAGAAGAATCCCAAAAAGGCTATAGATTATTTAACGAAATATAGTGTACAATGTGGTGATAAAGTATATAAACGTGCATGGGAACTTGGGGATGAGCTCTGGACGAAATATGATGAGAAATTTTAGAGCGCATGAATTTTTCACTGTGAAAGTACAGATAATACAAAGTGTAAAATTGATAGTGACTAAATGAAGCGATTTATGTAAGACAAACTATTAGTTTGTCCTTTGTAACAGCAGGAAATCTCAAGGCTTGAGTCTACTCCCATATAAACAATAATGAATATAGAGATTCTTGCAAAATTCTGTAAAAATACAATTTCAGTATGATTTCTTAGTTAATATAATGCTTTGCCTTTTTATATTAATTTTTTCTATATTTACTTTAGCTCGAAGTTACTAATTAAATGAGGAGGGATTAACATGGAAACATTTTTAATGGTAGGTAAATATTCTTCTAATGCACTAAAGGGCATGTGTGCTGAACGGACAAAAGAAGGTACAGACCTGATTAAGAAATATGGTGGTGAAGTAAAATCTATGTATGCACTATTGGGTGAGAAGGATCTGGTTTTTATTGTTACTTTTCCGGGATTAGAACAGGCAATGAAAGCCTCTATTGCCTTAAATAAATTGACAGGAATCTCATTCACCACATCACCAGCAGTTACTGTTGAAGATTTTGATAAATTTGTAAGTGAAATGTAGTGGGTTCTCATTACCTCTGACTCTCTTGGATTAGTTAATGTCTTTTCCCTATAATGTCCTCCAGTGGTCACAACTGTCACGTAGGTCACAACTGACTCCTTCGGAGACTCTTTTAGAGACTCCCGTTGTGAAAAGGACATTATAAGGTATGTGGTTGGATTAAGATTTAATCTAATGTTTTCTATAGGATTGGCATCCAGATTTAACTGCCCGAACCGTTATGCTAATGGCAGGTAGGTCTTGGGGATTGTTGGGTAATAATCTAATTTAATTTTTTCCATTTGTGATTTATCTCAATTTATTTTGCAATTAATAATGGTAATTTTAGCCAGATTTTTTGATAGTATTTCCCCAAATCCTCATTACCCTCCAGTCCAGTGTGATTCCCCATCACTCTGGACTTCTTGTTTTGGAAGATATTTTTTTTATGTGCTCGGGAGTTGTTCCACAACACCCCCCTACTATTTTCACTCCTTTTGAGATCCATGCATGAGCGATATTTGCATAATTATCTGGAGTAAAATCAGGATTATCTTTCCAGCCAAATTCTTTATCATAAATGCCAGCATTGGCATAGACTGCTACTGGTAGTGTAATCTTTGTCAAGTAATTATCAATTACTTGAGAAATAATAGAATGTTGCGTACAGTTTATAGAGAATCCTTGGATTCCCAGATTCTTCAGTTCTGTATACGTAATAAAAAGATCACTGCCATCAAATATATTTCCGTTTGTGTCTAAAATAAAACTGGTTATAACCGGGAGTTTGGTTTCAAGAGATACCTTTGAAGCGGCGATTGCTTCACGAAAAGTATTCATTGTTTCTATAAGGATAAAGTCAACACCTGCTTCAGCAAGCCACATTGCGTTTTCTCGATGTTCAATAAGTGCAGTTTCGTAATCTGGAGAAAGTTCGGGTTGATAGCAATCTTCGAGAGGAGAGATGGAACCGGCAATCCATATTTTTCTATCTGGTTTAAGTGTATTGATCGCAGATCTTGCAATTGAAGCAGCCATTTTTGTTGCTGAAAAGGCATCTTTCTTTGTAAGTCCTGCTTTGAGAAAAGTTCTTGAATTTGTTCGAAAAGTATTGGTTGTAATTATATCTGCACCGGCTTTAATGTAATCCATGTGAATCTGTTTTACTATTTCAGGATTTTCAAGGAGCACACCAGCAGACCATAGGGGCAGTTCAATAGAAATTCCTCTTCGACACAATTCTGTTCCCATGGCGCCGTCTAAAATTAGAGAAAACTTTTTTCTAAGTCGGGAAGTAAAATTCATAATTTAAATGAATAACTTATTGATGTATTGGAATTATTTTTGTCATTGTAGATTTTAAATTCAAAAAAATGCTGGTTAGCAAAACTTTTCCCAATGATAGTTCCCAATATAGCAGCTGCAATTACATCTGACAAATAGTGTTTATTATCATTTATTCTAGAGCTTGCAACAAATCCAGCCATAAAATACGCAAGATAGCCAACTTTTTTCCCGTAAATTTCGTTTAGACAAGCGGCAAGAGCAAATGAGCCAGAAGTATGTCCGGATGGGAAAGATTTATAGCTCTTTTATTGGGTCGTTCACGATGAGTAATATCTTTCAATATAGATGTTATTAGAGCAGTAGTTTGAACTGATTCTGCTATTAATTGAACCTGGGAGATTGTTTTAGGAAAAGGTTGTTTACTAATAAAGCCTGTAGCAGTGACTAATGTAATTCCTCCAATATATCCCCATGGGCTACCATATAAATCACCTATTTTTGATATTGATTTTGAGTAAAATCCCCTTTTTTGAGCGTAATTCTGGACTCTATTATCAATTATAAATGCAGTAGGTAGCAGCAGTACTCCAGCAAGCAATACGGAACGATGAGTCTTAAAACTAACTGTTCTTTTTATTGCGTTATAATAATGACCGGGGTACCACTTAATATATTCAATTGTTTTATAGAGTGGATCAGGTATATCTGTTGAAAATGCCTTAATTTGTATAAGCAAAACAATAATAATTATGACAGACAATTTTAGTAAATATCTCATAGATATAGTTTTTAGTCTCGTGGTAGTACAACAATGGAAGATTTGTCTATTGTGATGTAAGTATCGCTGCCGAGATAGAGAGTTGGATAGATGTTTTGGCGATTTAATATTCTGTTTTCTCTGAATATGTCGTCTTTTTCTTCAACGTGCACAATTTCGCCGACGAATAATGTATGATCTCCCACTTTTATGGTCTGTTTTAACTTACATTCAATTACCTCATAAGCATCAGAAATGAAAGGGATGTTGATATGTATTCCCTGTTCTATTTGGAGATTAAGTACATCAATTTTGTTGCAGTCTTTACCGGAGATTTGACCGGTTGCGTTTATCAATTCAAGTTTGTTGAATGGCAGGAAATTGCAATTGAATTCGCCCGACTTGATAATCATGTCATGAGTAAAACGCTTGGGAGAAATGGCAACACCATAAAGTGGTGGAGTATGTGAAAGGCAAGTATGCCAGGCGGCAGCCATATAGTTGACCTTTTCTCCACTTTTTGCTCCAACTACTGTTACCAACTTTGGATAAGCTTGATGAGATTTTTGAGTGATTGTCATCTATTCCCCCTCAGTTTTTTTGTTTCTTTGAAATATATATATGTAGAATGATAAAATAAAGGAAGGATTTTTCTGAGTATAAATTAAAAGAAGAATTTAAGTGATGCTGGAATTGGTAAAATTTTAAAATATATAAAAAATGTGATCATACATTAAGTATATCAAAGTCTATAAATGTTAAGATTTGCAATCAAGAAGATCTATTTTATTGTTGTCTGTTAATTTATTTTTAATCTCATCATGACTTCAATTGTAAGTTGTGATTGCGTAACCTTGCGAAGGTTCCGAACCTTTGCAAGGTTTAAAACTTACCGAATTCCCTCGCCGCTTCAAGCATTGCCACATAATTTTCAAACTTCACATAATCCGGAATGCTATTACCCGAGCCGACACAGTATCCTCCATTATAGCTGGCTTTTTCGATATTGGATTTTACTTTTTTCCGTATCTCTTCTTCTGTTCCTCTCGATAATAAATCCACGTCCACATGTCCGATTAGACTGAGTTTATCTCCGTAGCGTTTTTTTACTTCGGCAATATCCATTGCCTGTGGTTCAATTGGGTGAAGGGCATCTACTCCTGAATTGATAATATCTTCCATAACCTTAAAAAGATTTCCGTCTGAATGGTAAATAAATGGTTTGTTATATTCTTTTGCCAGATCGCCAATTTTCTCTAACCATGAGAAAAAATATTGACTGAGTACTGCGGGCGACACCATTAATCCGGAAATGTAAGCAATGTCATCACTGTACCAGATAACATCAACGGCATCACTTTGAGCGAAGCATTCAAACATACTGAGAACCAAATTTCCGATTTTATCGAATAATGCAGTAATTAAGTCCGGATTATCAAAAAGTGCATAAGAGAAATTTTCAAACCCCATAAGTTCCCAAACCATTGTAAAAATATCACCGTATTGTCCTATTACACCCATACCTTCCGGGAGTAAATCACGTACTTTTTCAAAATTAGAGTAATCGAAATCTTCTTTCTTTGGAAATTGATATTTTTCTAGTTCTTCAAAATTTGTGATGATTCCTTTTCCCTCAGTAGCCCATTTTCTTGATACTGTTCCATCATCATTAAATGTTGTATTCTCATTGTCCTGTAATAAAAGTTTTCCGGGATTGAAATTTGCATTAGGTTGAAGTTTGATATAGTCGTAACCTGCTTCATGCCAGAAATCAATATCATCCTTTAAAGTTTTAATTGATCTGCCTAAATATTTTTCTTTAATAATCGGATGAATGCCTAATTCTGCAACAGGGACGTAGTCTGCTTTGCCTCTTTTTAGTGTAAGTTTAAATTGTTCGATGTTTGGGTTCATAATTTTTTTGGGAAATTTAATTTGTAATACATTTTGTTGCGAGATTATCAGATAACGTCATTGAAATTTAAGTTATTTGCGTAACTTTATCATTATCCTTTTTTTAAAATTTAGTTTAATTTACATTTATTATGAATTCAGGAGATATTATGTCGGTTTTAGAAAAAATATCGGAAAATCTGCAAATCGGAAAGGCAAACGGTGTCCTGGAACTAATTGAGAAATCTATTGAGGAAGGACTTCCAACTGAGGATATTCTTAATAATGGTTTAATAAAAGGAATGTCTGTAGTAGGAAGAAAATTCAAAGATGGCGAAATTTTTATTCCGGAAGTACTTATTGCGGCAAGGGCTATGACAAAAGGAATTGAGAGGTTAGAACCACTGCTTATAGAAAGTGGGATTGAGCCTAAAGGTAAATTGCTAATAGGAACAGTTCAGGATGATCTACATGATATTGGTAAAAATCTGGTTTCAGTGATGTTTAGAGGTGCGGGGTTTCAAGTTGTTGACCTGGGAGTTAATATAACAGTGGATAGATTTGTCGAAGAGGCTAAAAAACATACCCCTGATGTAATAGGCTTATCTGCTTTATTAACAACTACAATGGTGAATATGGAGGAAAT
>JADHYC010000021.1 GCA_016782645.1 Fidelibacterota bacterium
TAATTAAACCCGGTAAGCCTTTTTCGCTTTCTTCCTGTATAATAAAATCCCTGAATGGCTCCCCTTTTGCCTGAAGTTTCGCACGTATTCCGGACATTTCAGGTGAAATATCGCCGTAATCCAGGAAAGGTAAAAACTCTTTTGTACTGTTAAAAAACTCCTCCCGATGAGCTGCATCTACATTATAACTAAATTCATTGACATAGAAAGCGTTTGGTCCGAGTGTTAGTGTTCCGTCCAGCCGTAGTGTTGCATGGATACCGAGGTTGTTATCGCAGGGAGTTGGATAAATTAGATGTTTGATTTTCCCGCTGTGCCGGTTAGAAATACTAAAGTATTCACCTTTGCAGGGATGAACTCGATACCCGGCTTTGTCGATATCAATACCTACCATTGAGGCGATTTTATCAGCAGACACTCCAGCAGAATTTATAACTATTGAAGACCCAATCTGAAAATGCCCTCCTTCAGAGTCAAGAATGTCCAATATAAAGAAGTCGTCATTTTTTTGTATCTTTGTAACTTCGGAATTGTAAGCAATAATAACATCATTTGATTCTGATTGTGTTTCATAAAACTTCATTAATTGGTGAGTATCAATGATTCCTGTTTCGGGGCTAAATAGAGCAAAACTGGCTCTGATATCCGGCTCCAATTTGTTAATCTGCATTTCAGTAAGAAGTTCAAGACCTAATACGCCATTTTTCTTTCCCTGTTGAAAAAGAGACTCAACATTCTCCTTCTCTTCTTTTGTATTAGCCACAATAAGTTTACCTGTCTTTTTGTTGGGAATATTATACTTTTTGCATAGTTCGTACAACATTCGGTTTCCCTCAATACAAAGTCTTGCTTTTAAAGAATCCTCAGGATAGTATATTCCGGCATGTATAACTTCGCTGTTTCTGGAAGATGCTTCCATTCCGAATTTCTCATGTTTTTCAAGGAGAATGATTTCTTTGTTCATTTTTGAAAGCCGGTAAGCAATAGCCAGACCGACAACACCGGCGCCAATTGTAACAATGTCAACTTTATCCATAGTTTACCTTTGTACCGCTAAGCTCTGCTTCGCATACATTATTAGAATCTCTGCTTCGAATTCTGATCATTTTATCTCGGAAACCTCTATCCGAAGCAGAGCTTTGGGGCACTATTTTTTTGGGCACGTTTACCATTTTTCATAATGAATGCATTTCTCATCGAACTGTGTGCGTGATTTTTTATCTTCTGCGGGGTAACCGATAGCAATTATACTAAGAAGTTTGATTTCATCAGGTAGCGAGAGCAGCTCTTTTGCAGCATTTTTTCTGGAGTTTAAAAGATAACATCCAAGCCATACGCCGCCAAGCCCAAGTTCCGGAAGCGCTAATAAAATATTCTCTGTTGCCGCTGAACAATCCTGAGTCCAGAGGTCTGGAGAAATCTTTTTATTTCCGCAGACGGCGATTGCCAATGGAGCTTGATAAAGCATTTTTCCATAAGGATGAATATCCGCTATGCGATCAAGTTTGCTTCTGTTTTTAATGACGATGAAGTGCCACGGTTTGTAATTATGCGCAGATGGTGCTGCCATTGCTGCTTCCAATATAGATTTAATTTTTTTATTGCTCACAGACTCGTCAGTATATTTTCTTATGCTGCGACGTCTGAAAATGTAGTTGAGTGACATATTGTTTCTCCTATTTTTTTAATAATCTATACAAGCCGCCGAAATGTTGGATAAAACATCTATATTCAATATTCCTTATTTATCATTCATTCATGCTTTAATTAAGTGGAAAGGATCATTATTTTTTATTTAGCCTCCATTTACTCCATGATAGAAAAATCAGCAATGGGAGTGCGACGATTGAAGTGAAAAATATTGTGATCGTTGAGTTACCTGTAATACCGAAGAACAGGAAAGATAAAACCAAGATAGCAGGATGGGTAAATAGAAGATAAAAACTAAGATTGATAAGAGTAAGAGTGTAAAGTAAAGCAAGAAGAATTAGGCTTCCGGTTGAAATAGTAATTAGAAAACGTTTTTTAACAGTATCCTTTTTTGAAGGGATTTCTTTTACAATTTCAGGGGCTTTCCCAGAGTGTTTCTTGCAATACCAGATATTCTTTTCCATAACGTATGGAACCGAATTAGATTTATATTGCCATAAGGTATTTACAGGTTTCGCGTTTGCTCTTCCGCAGACAGCGCATGGTTTCCCGTCAAAAAATGGCTTTGTGTGTAACCACGCAGCGCCAAATATTATTATGTGCAGAAAAATAATAATTGTTAGTATTTTAGGATTGTTGCCTTGAAAAATTGTTCTTATAAATATTTTAAACATATTAAGCAATATTCAGAGATTTACTGTTTTGCCCCTATATAAGATTTCCGAGAATACACAAAGAGGTATATATGCCCAGTTTAAATACGATGAATAGTATAATAATTGCTAATTCTGTTGTGTTTTCAGTTTCAAATGGTCATTACGCAGATTTTTTAAAAAGGAAATATAATTATCAGGCAATGCCCAATATAGAGCCTGGTCAATTACAAAATTTAATATGGACTGACTGGGCGCAGGATTATCGTCATTTGCCGTAATATAAACAAAGGCTTCATCCTGCCGCCCGGTTTTAAACATTACGGTCTTATTTATTTTTTCAAAATTACCCAGATTAAGTTTCTCTTTCTTATCTAATAGATGAATATCTCTGGATGATAGGCACCATACCACCCCCCAGACGTAATTATTTATATCTTCAACAATAGTTGCTTTTCCCTGTGAGTTAAATGTAAAAAGGTGTTTTTTTAACTCCGCAATGCCTTCAAAAGAAACGCCAGGACAGATTTCCCTGACAATATCTTCACTCATATTATCAGCATATGCAAAATAGAGATGGCTGGATAACATATTTCTCCTTTACTCTCATGATTAAAACTCTCTTTTCAAATTTCAACTAATAGTATAGAAAAAGCTATTATAAAAGCAAACTGAAATTTCAGTCCCTTTAAATATTATTTGTGATTAGCTCCTGAGGTTGGTATAATAAACCTCCAGTTTATCAGAGATTTTAAATGAATTAGAGGTAGTTTCTATCCACTGCAATCATTTGCAGTGTTAATGATAGAATAATCCAGATAAGTCTGTGAATATAACTAAAACATCGATTTATAGATTTGATTTTTTAGGGTAGAAAGAATACCCAATACAATCGATTGTTTCATTAATGTTCTTGACATTTCTTTCCATTGCTTGGTGTATTTTATATAGTAATTCATCTGAAGATTCAATTTTGCATTTTCTTGAAATACAGAATGGATTAACAATTTTTTCAAGATATTATTTTTGTAGGCTGTCATCATTTGGTATGATAAGATGATACAGATCTCTGATATGTTTTAAGAAGTAGTAATCATCTGAGAGATTATAAATAGTAGATTTAATTTCAGATAATAAGAGAGGAGGCCCATTATATATTCACATTAAATTTGGTCTTATCCACGCCGCTCAGTAAAAGAAACGTAAAAAGCATTGTAGTTTAAAACAAATAAAATAGTTTGAATTTTTAGTTGACTTTAATCGGAATAACTTTGAGATAAGATTAATTGTCCGCAAGTTGGCGGATTGTATTTACCTCGAACAAATTACTTAAAAAACGACAATATTTTTGTTTATCAAGTAGACTTAATTACTAATTTTTCAAGAATCCTGGTATTTAGAAACAATACTTATACCAATATAATTGGTCATATTCCCTTGATTATTATATTAGGTGGATCGGTTTCAATACTAACATTTACACCTAATGGAAGTGTAAATCTGCGTTTTATGTGACCGTATGCAAAATTGGTGATAACCGGGAAATTGTATCCATCGAGAATGTCCCTTAAATAATCTTCAAGTGTGAAAGAGCGGTCCGGATTTTTCGGTAAGCAATTTACGAAATGTCCAACGATTAAGCCCGCAATTTTATCAAATACATTATGAAGGCGTAAAATATTTAATGCCTTATCGAGACGATATGTTCTCTCACCTATATCTTCAATGACTAAAATAGCGCCTTTTAATGAAGGCATATAAGGTGTTCCTAGCAATGGTGTTACTAAAGTAAGGCAGCCACCCAAAAGGTTACCATCTGCTTTTCCGTGTTTGAAAACTTTTAGAGGTTGGTCTTCCGGATTAATGAGCTCTATCGGATATGAATGATCAGAAATCATCTTCCATAACCATTCCTCGGAAAAGGGTGAAATTTCCTGCCCCATCTCAGATGCTACCATTGGACCTGAGTAGGTGATCCATCCGAGTTTATTTAATAATGCCATTTGCAATGCGGTAACATCTGAATAGCCAACGAACACCTTTGGTTGAATCGAAGCCAATTTTTCGTAGGAAATCTTATCCAGTATTCGCAGTAGTCCGTAGCCGCCTCTAACGCAAATTATTCCGTCAATCTCTGGATCAAGAAAAAATTCTTCCAGTAATTTGACTCTAAATTGGTCGCTGCCTGCAAGATAAAACTTGCCTCGTGAGAGATTTGGAGCTGTTTTTACTTTGTAGCCTTTCTTGCGAATGTACTCGAGTCCACTTGCCACAAATTTTCTTTTTGCGGCGCTTGCAGGAGCTATGATACCTATTGTCGAGCCTTCTTTTAATGGTTGGGGTAATTTAAACCTATTCATATAAGAGCTCCTTAAACAACCCATTTTTCCCAGCGGGACGTCTTCGATGCGCGAAGCCAAACGGGTTTCATGTTTTCTAACTCATAACACTACCAAAACCCGTTTAGCCCTCTCCCGATGAATCGGGATCGGTCAGTTCAAAGAACTCCTGCGGAGAAACGGGTTTGATTTTCTTTCATTTTTCAAATTCATATAAAAATTGCAACAACTTTGAGGAAAGAAAAAGGATTTTCTTAAACAAAACTTGACACAAGTCCATAAGATAGTTTTTCGGTTAAGATGTGAGATTCTCTTTGGGACTTGTGTTAAGTTGAGACATTGAACCCCTTTGGATTTCATGTATAATATTTTTCATTTGACCACAGACATTTTCCCAGGGATGTCTTCGATACATTTCTAAAAGACCCTTTTATATCCGTATTTATTCATAAGCATTTTGCAAACATTGTATAAGTGCATACCTGTCTGCCGAACAGGTGGGCAAATAATAAAATTATGCTATCCACGCACAATTTTTCTTTTAAGAGAACGTTTATATTGCTAATAATCCATAATTCTTTTCTCGAAGAGATCCTTATGAAATTTTTCTTATATCTCTGCGTTCTTTGCCCCGCAGAATGCGGGGGTGAATAATACATGATATATTCGTTTTCCTTTTTTTTTCAGAGAAATATTATAACTTACATTTTGATGGGATAGGTATGGATAATTAATTGGGGAAATTCACTGCTTTGTAATAAATGCAACTATGATTAATTTTGTAATCGAAAATCAGTGAGGTTGTTATGAGAAATTATATGTACAAATTTATTGGATACGTGTTAATTATTTCTCTTTTTGTGATAGTACCTATAATCAACACTTATGGATTTTTTCAAATTGAGGGTGCTTCTCATCCGGCTTCAAAAGGTGAAGTTGATAGTATGGTGGATACAATAATGGGTAAACAGGAATTAGAACTTCAAAAATCTGTGGAGGATCAAGCGATTGGCGATATAGTTGCACTTCGCCAGTTCATTATTGATTCTTTGCAAATGAACTTTGATGATAAACTTCAGGAAATTATAGATTCTGTTCGAACTTTCTATGAGAATAAAATTGAGGATGAAAAAGCTTTAAAAGAAGCGGTAATAGATTCTCTTACTAAAGCATTTCAGGAGAGTGATTCAATTAAAGTTATGTATTCCGAACATGTTGAGGCTCTTTTAGATAGTATAATGAATCTCAATACCGAGTTGCGCTCTACTTCCAAGGTTCTTGTTTCTGAATATGACACAAATTTAGAGGAGAAGCACTTCGATTATAGTAAAATGTTAAAAATGGAAGAAAGCAAAGCAAAGAAAAGTATCTGGAAATTGAGGGAAAGTGGAGAAGATATCTATCCTTTTCAGATCAAGGAATTGAAAAAATACCTTGAGACTTTCTTTCCCGAAGCAAGATGCGATTCTATTCAGGACTTTCTAACCCAGCTGTATATCAGAAAAGAAGATTGGAGTAGTGCTGAATTTTCTATTTTAAAGTTCCTCTATTTTTACCCGAATTCGCTACTATATGAAGAGGTAAAAAATATCCGGTCGGGAATTTTTAGGACTGAAAAATCGTATAGAAAAGATTCTGATTACCTGATGTCCCTAGTTGGTACAATTCCCGCTTATCCCAATGTGGATGTACGATATTTTAAGTTTGTGGAATTGTTGAGGGAGTTTCCCAATCCTATGGTTAGGAAGTATTTTATTGGCGAAGCAAAGAGGTTTTTGCAAATATATCCATTTTCTCCTCAGGCTTCCCAGGTAAATCTTTGGGTTGGGGAAGCATTATTAAAAAAAGAACAGCCTCAACGCGCTTTTATTTACTATAAAAGGCTTATGACATTTTGCCCTGAAAGCGATGAAATGCGTATAGCACTTTATCGCATTGGTATAATTCAGGAGGAGATATTTGCAGAATATAAATATGCTATAGAGTCATTTTACAGTCTCATAGAGAAATTTCCTGAAGACACACTCGCTCTAAGTGCTCATTACCATATAGCAAAGATTGCAGATTTATATCTTAAAAACTGGGAGAAGGCTGTTAAAGAATACCAAATCTTTGCTGATAGCTGTAGTGAATCTGAAAAATCTATTTCTGCATTAATGAGAAAAGCTACTATTCTTGCTTCAGAAATGAATTTGGTTGAAGCTGCAGTGACTACCTATAAATCAATTGATGAACGTTATCCTGATACACCAGGTGCTTATAAATCTATTATTTCGTCAGGAGATTTGTATAGCGGTCATAAACAATATGAAGCTGCTATTGCTCAGTATAGGAGTCTTTTTGAGAAATATCCAGAATCAGATCAAGCACTAGAAGGGCTTGATAAAATCGTTAAGATTTACAGCGAGAAAATAAAAGATGTTGATAAAACTATAGAAACATTGAATCTTATAATTGCTAATTTTCCTGATACAAAGAGCGAAGCAAAAGCTATCAAACAGCTTAAAAAGTTAGAGAAAAAAAAGTAACGATTGTGGAATAAACATCTTTTTACTAATAATTGTCGCATTAATTTATTCGATATCAATAGCTTCTCCTCATCTCAAAGAAACCTCTTTAGTTCTCACTAAAAATGGTGAATTGGTGGTCTTAATCCATGTGTTTGCAGATAGTCCGTATACTATGTGGACAATAGAAAAACACCTGCAAAAGGCAGGCTATTCCGTACTGAATTTTGATTATTCATCTACTAAATGGACTATGGAGATTTTTTGGTATAATAGCCGGGGGTCTAAATAATAAGAACGGTTTCAATCCATTAATTCCGGGAGATGATGACGGAACGCTTGCTGGTGAAGAAACAAAGTTTAACGGTTGTAAAGATTTTATTCTGATACCCGGTTTACATTCAACACTACTCTGGCAGAACGAGGTTATTAGGCAGATAATTTTATTTATTGAAGAGAGGAGATTCAAGCATTAATAAAGATTATTAAATCTTAAGTCTGATTGGCTTGTTTTCAGGATTGTATTTTAAATTTTTATCAGAGTGAAGAACAGCAAGAGCATGGTAAAAAACATTTGATAGTTTTAAGGTACCATTGATCCACTTTACTGGATTTGATAAAAAATGGCTAACCTTTTTATTGCACAATATATCTGATAAATGCAAATATACTCCACCAGAGCTATAAAGAGACTCTGCTAAATCAATACCCTGTCCATAATCTATCATATCATCATAAATGTCGTGTATAATGAAGATCGGTATCCTGAGATTGTCTTTAATATGTTTTGGCGATAGTGTGTCATATAATTCTTTGACATTGGAGATGATCATTTTATAGCAAATATCATCTGTTTCGCTACTTCTGTATAAAGATAAAATTAATTTTCGGTCAGCAGGCTCAAGGTATCGCATATTTCCAAAAGCTAACCTCGTTCTGTCTTTTAGAAAATTACCGAGTACTTTTCTTGTTTTCGCTATGTTTTTGAATAAATTCAGTTTTTCTAAAAAATTGTGGAGAAAGATAATTTTGCTATTGGAATGTGGAGTGATGTATTTGGTTTTATTGTGAACGTTAAATTTTCCCGTGAAAGAGAATCGAAGAAAAGATTCAAGATCAGAATATGTTCCCAACACAAGAACGAATTTTATTTTATTGTTTACGTTTATATTTCTAACTGCAAGCAGGGATAGTCCGCCTCCTAAGCTTATACCGATCATGCCTAATTTGTCAGAAGTGACATAATCCAAATTTGATATAGCAAGAATGGAGTATTCTATACGTTCGACAGATTCTCTACGAATCCAGCAATCTTTCATTTCATAAAAGCTAGGGATAAAAGCATGGTATCCTAATAGAGCAATTGCCTTAGCTAAACGGTTTAAAATAACATGATTTTCACCATAAGAGGATATTCCAATGTTTAATATAAGTGCGGGTCGTTTTATTAGAGGGACCTTGGAATATCGCAATGCAATAAAATTCACCCCATTGTATTTAATAGAGATTCGCTCTTTTCTAACATTTTGTCGGCGGTGTGAAAATACGTACAATATTTTTGGCTTACTTATGAAAATAGCAATTAGAAGCGATTTAAGTCTTAATAAGACGAGGAGCAAAATATCTTTATTAGTACGGGCTTGTTTCATTTGAATGCTATTTATAACTTTTCAATGAAATTTATGATATCAGTAAAAACTCCATAGACAGTACGTAATTTAATACGACGGTATTTATGTGAAAGTTAAATTTGAACCTGAGAAGAATTTGGAAATTGGAAAAATATGATGATTTGCAAAGTCAGGCATTAATAAAAAGACTGAAGGAAATGCACCGGAGCCAGAAAACAAAATTTCATGAAAAATCGGCAGTCAAGGAACAGCAATCAATCCATCACTATAAACTCTCAGACAGTGAAAGGGTTCTTATTCGTTCTCTTCATTTAAAAAAGTATCGTTACCAGCATAAGCTATTTTTAATCGAGGGACTAAAGCCAGTTAAGGAAGCGCTACTGGCAAATTTTCCTGTAGAATCAATTTACATTTCAAGTATGCTTGATGAAAGTTCAAAGATAGAGATAATTGGTTTGTCGAAGAATTTTTTTATAAAAATATATTTGATTTCACAGAAAGAGATCAATCGAATCAGTTCGCTGAAGACCCCGGAAGGTATAATTGCTGTTGGGAAAATAAATGAAAAGGATTTTGAGTTTCTCGATGAGGACGACATTCCTGCACTTTATTTATGGCAAGTAAGTGATCCAGGTAATTTGGGAACAATAATTCGTACCTCGCTTTGGTTTGATGTTAAGCGCATTTTTATCTCTCCCGGTTCTGTCGATGTTTATAGCTCAAAGGTTGTACGTGGATCAATGGGAGCTATTTTCCATATGGAAATTTCGCCTAATATTGACTTTGAGTTGCTATGTGATAGAGCAAAGGGAAAGGGTATTAAGTTTTTGGCGGCAGATATGTCAGGGAATAAGTTATCAGAATTTAGTTTAGGTAATAGGTGGATTCTTGTTTTTGGCAGCGAATCGCATGGTTTACCAAAGAAGATTATTGACAATGCAGATTACCTGCTGAGTATTCAAAAGAGAGGCTATGGGGAGTCGCTCAATTTAGGAGTGTCTGTCAGTATATTTTTAAATGAGTTACTATATAAAGACGGAGAGGGCTGATATGACATCTATGTATGTTGTTTTAATGATGGTTTTATTGTCATTGAGTGCCGATTCTTCAGCAGTAAATGATGATGTTTTGAGAGTTGGAGAAGTAGCGCCGATGTTTTATACTCATGAGATAGGGGGCGGAGATTTTTTTCTAAGTAAAGTGGTTGGAGAAAAAGCGCGCCCTGATAAAAAGAGACCTGTAGTGTTAAATTTCTTTACTACTTCATGTATACCATGCCGTAAAGAAATACCATATATTCATACTCTAAAGGAAGAATATACAAAGTTTAGCATTTATCTTGTGAATGTTGGAGAAAATGAAAGTAAAGTGAAGAAGTATATTTCGAAAATGGGGTACACTCTTCCTATATTGCATGATAAATATGGAGTGATATCTAGAAAATATAAATCTTCAGTTACACCAACTTTTGTTATTATTACAGAGGATGGGAAAATAGCTTATTACAAACAGGGATTTAAAGAGAGCGATACTGAGTTAATTCGACAACAAATGCAGAAACTTTCTGGTAAAATTAAGGGAGAAGTTCAGAATACGCTGAAGTGAAATAGTCAACCCCGTCAAGTTCTGCTTAATAAATAGCGTAATATTTTACATTTTTATGGAAGGAGTTAATACCTTGACTTTCCTTCGCTATGTCTATAAATTCACTCGCTTTTTCCGAATAAAATAAAGTATTCAAATGCCTGAAATCATTCCAAAAATAAAAACAGCAATTATCCTTTTAATCATGGGATTGCTATTTGCCTCGCTCGTTACTGTATTAGTAGTTGGAATATCATATTCAGGGGATACAGAAGTAACTATTCCACAATTTGCACTACTGGTTGGAGAGATATTTTTGCCTGTACCAGTAATTTTTTGGGCAAAACGAATGAAATCCAGCTACAAGAAATTTTTTCGTCTAAAGCCAGTCTCACAGGCATCCTTTTTATCAGCTATTCCTCTCGGTATCGGGTTGACCATCATTACAGATGAGCTTGATAGAATAGCGCAGATGATTCACCCTGTTCCCGAGAGCTTTTCGCAAATCAATGAGATAATGATAATCAAAGGTCCAACTTCAGCCCTTTTTATTATTGGTGTGGTTATAATACTTGCTCCTTTTGTTGAGGAGATTATTTTTAGAGGATTTTTTCAAAGAGTACTCGAGTACAGATTAAAGGATGTTACAAAAGCCGTACTTTTTTCTGCGCTTACATTTGCTATTGTACATTTCAACCCATGGTGGGTTATTCAGATATATTTAATCGGGCTTTTCTTAGGATATGTTGCTTGGAGGACCAATTCTATTTGGATATCATTCTTTCTTCACGCATTGAATAATGGTGTTGCAGTTTGGTTTGCCCATCAGACACCAGAATCAATTTCCTGGTATGAATGGCGAGGACATACTTCGCCATTTATTTTAATAATCGGCGTCGTTCTTTTTTATGTAGGTATACGATTATTTATTTCTGTGACGCCAATTTCTCAAAGAACTGAAGAGGTGGTAAATATTGAAGATATTTATGGTTCATCTTCGAAACTAAAATTATAGAGTAAGATATCTGGAGGTACAATCATGTTAGATCACGAGTTTATGATTTTATTGGATACTTATAGACGACTTATTCGCCGTAATGCGCTTTCTAATACTAAAAAAATGATTGTAAAGACGCATCCTGCAGATCTGGCGGCGTTATTTCGATCTTTTACTGAGGTTGATAGAGAAGAGATTTTCAATCTCATCACAGATAGTTCTTATAAGGCGGAGTTTCTAACGGAGCTTGACAGAGCAATTCTTATCGAACTTTTAGAGAACATGCCGCCAAAATCAATTATAGCTCTCCTGAAAGAAATGGCACCGGACGATCAGGCTGATGTTTTAGCACAATTACCTGAAGATGTTGGGAAAAAAGTACTGGAGTTGATGAGTACATCTGACTCAGAGGATTTGGAAGAGTTAATGATGTATCCTCCGGACACAGCAGGCGGTATTATGGTTCCGCTGCCGCTCAAGATGAAGGAAGAGGATACAGTTCAAGATGCGATCAATTCGATTCATGAACAAAAAGACCTTGAGATGGTTTTTTATATTTATATTGAAGATGAAAATGAGAAACTGACAGGTGTGCTTTCTCTCCGGCAGTTGATAATGGTTGAGCCGCAAACAAAATTGAAAAATGTTATGATAACTCGTGTTGTCAGTGTTCAACCTGAAACCGATCAGGAGGAAGTTGCCCGTATAACAAGCCGATATAATTTTCTAGCATTGCCCGTAGTGGATCGAGATGATAAGCTGCTGGGTATTGTAACTGTTGATGATATTATTGATGTTATACGCGAAGAAGCTACGGAAGATTTCCTCCAGATGGCAGGTGTGGGAAAGGATAGAGAAATATTATTAAAACCGACATTAGAAGCTACTAAAATTCGATTTCCGTGGTTATTCGCAACTTTTGTTGGTGGTTTTATAGTCTCAATGGTTATTATGGGATTTGACACACTTATTAATAAATTCGTTATGCTAGCTGCATTTATGCCGATTGTTGCCGGTATGGGTGGGAATGTAGGCACACAATCCTCAACCATTATTGTCAGAGGTCTTGCAACAGGAAGAATTAACGTTAAACAGGTTATGAAAGTGCTTTTTGGACAGATGAGGATCGGGATAATACTTGGTTTTACTTATGGAATTTTACTTGGCGTATTTGCTGTTGTTTTTCACCTTCATCAAGTTAATATTCTAAATATGGGAATAACAATTAGCATTTCGCTTATGTTAGCAATGTTACTTGCAGCAACTATGGGTACATTAACACCAATAATTTTGTATAGACTAAATATTGATCCGGCGATTGCAACGGGGCCAATTGTTACTACAATCTCAGATATATTTGGTATTTCAATTTATTTAATAATCGCATCACTCTTATTGGTTTGATAAAGCTATGATTTGGCTTTTCTGGATATCCTTTGTTTTCTCCATAATATATTTTATTTCATTACTGATTTATTGGGTTGGACTTTATAAACCTGTTAAACCTAATTTCTCAGGTCAGCTAAAAGTAAGTGTTGTAGTAGCAGCGAGGAATGAGGTTAAGAGGCTTCTAAAATTATTAGAACGCATTGAAGCACAGAACTATCCCTCAGATTTATACGAAGTTATTATAATAGACAATGACTCTGACGATGGCACGTATGAACTATTGCAGGAGCAGTCAATAAATTTTCCCAATCTTAAAGTTCTTACTACAAAAGAGAGAAAATCAGGTTATAAGAATAAAAAAGCAGCTCTTTGTTTGGGAATAGAAAGTGCAGAGGGAGAAATTATTCTGACAACGGACGCAGATTGTTTAATGGATTTAAAATGGGTTTCTACAATGGTTGGTTATTTTTCTAATGAGGTTGGTATGGTGGCTGGATTTTCAGGAGTCATATATAATAAATCTGTGTTTTGGCGTTTACAGGCACTGGATTTTCTTCAGCTAATGGCGGCAGATCAGGGTACATTGAATCTTGGTATTGCCTGGGCTTGCAGTGGGCAGAATCTGGCATTCAGGAAATCGCTGTTCCAAAAAGTTGGTGGATACAAGGAGATTATAAATCGTGTTGGTGGTGACGATTCTCTTTTTATGCAGGTTATTAAAAAAGGAACAAAGACTAAAATTGTTTTTGCTTCGGATTCAAGTGCCTGGGTTGAAAATGAGCCCATTAGAAGGTTTACAACATTCGTTAGACAACGGATAAGGTGGGCATCAGAGGCAAACTATATGCACAAGTTAAATGTACCGTTTTTTACAGTTGTTTTCTCGTCTTTTATCGCAAATTTGGTACCAATTATCTATTTGTTGCTCTTGTTTTTGGGTATTAGTGTGTTAAAGCCGCTCCTGTTCTTTCTGGGACTTAAGCTTTTAGGAGAAGGGATTTTATTCTTAAAAGCGACAGATGTTTATAATCGCCGTGATCTCCGTAGAACATTTTTTCTGTGGTATATTTTTCAGATGCCTTATGTAGTTTTTATGGGAATGCTCAGTTTCTGGGGTAATCGTTTGAAATGGGGTAATAAATGAAAATTAAACACGAATTAACACGAGTAATCACAAAAACACTTTATGTTTTGATCAACGGTATCATCTATATATTAATTTATTAGTAGGTAATCATCGGTATAATATATGAAGTATATTATGGGGATATTGAAAAAAACAGGAAGCTGGTTTTTTATCTTTATAGTCTATGTTCAATTCATTCACTGTCAGATGAATCGGCATGCAAAGCGAAGCGGTATTGTTGATAATATATTAAATAATAAGAGTAGTTTTTTCTATTTAGATAGACAAAATTATCCTGAAAATAATAAAATGTTGCCTATTGGAGTATTTGATTCAGGTACAGGTGGTCTTACAGTTCTGGATGCAATTGTTAATTTTGATCAATATAATAACAGGACTCACTCCTATGAAGGAAAAGGTGATGGACTCAGAGACTTCTGTGAAGAATATTTTATTTATCTCGGTGATCAGGCGAATATGCCCTATGGTAATTATCCAAAGGAAAGTAAAACAGGTCTTTTAAAAGAGCATATAATTAAAGATGTGCAGTTTTTGATTGGAAATAAATATTATCTATCTGGGGATGATAGCACATATAAAGGTGATAAGTCGTCAATAAAAGCAATAGTTATCGCCTGTAATACGGCAACAGCCTACGGGAAAACGGAAATTGAGAAGTTTATAGAAAGGGCAGACCTCAATATAAAGGTGATAGGTGTTATAGATGCTGGAGTAAAGGGCGTCTTGCAACTATTTGCAAGGAATGAAGATGGGAGTATAGGTATTATAGCTACAGCCGGCACTGTTTCATCAGAGGGGTATTTAAAAGCACTAAGAGCCCAGAAGGATGAAATGAAATATACTGGCGAGATTCTGGCTTTTCAACAAGCAGGAATTGGACTGGCTGGTGCCATTGATGGTGCAAATGAATATATTGAACCATTTGCTACCATGCCCAGAAAAGAGTATAGAGGACCGTCTGAAAATCATCCCGAGGCAAAGATATTATTATCAATGTTGAAGCGTTATAATTTCGATTGGGGCGACAACAAAATGCTTTTCGAGGGAGATAGCAAATACCCGAAAAAGTTGCAGATAAATTCTGTTGATAATTACATCTCATATCATCTGGTTTCTCTACTGGAAAAGATAAGGGAAACACCAGTGGCAAGACCTCTGAAAGCCATTATTTTGGGCTGTACTCATTACCCATTTTATATCGAAGTTTTCCAGAAGAAACTTGAGGATTTATACAATTACCAAGAAGATGATGAATACATTTACCGGATCTTCATGGCTGAGTATATTGAATTAGTTGACCCTGCAATAAATACAGCGAATGAGATGTATAAGCATCTTGTAGAGAGTGATTCATTTAATGGATCAAGCCTATATGAAAGTGAATTTTATATAAGTGTCCCGAACAAATTAAATAGCAGTATTCAAATAAATTCATCGGGTAACTTTACATACGAATATAAATATGGCAGAGAGTTAGGATTAGTGCAGGAATATGTTAAAAGAATTCCGTTCAGTAGAAATTCCATTGCTTCTGAGACTATTTTCAGAATTTCAGTTAAGATACCGGCAGTTTATGAATTAATACACTATTTCGATTGTAACAACTCCAAAACTGTCTTTTTGAAAGAAAATGAACGAATCTAAAACTTCCGAAGATGAAAAGAATCATATTTGTACTAAAAAGTTCTGCTGTGAGCTCATGACGGAACTTACAATGCTCTATCCTAACTCCAGCCACTTGAACCATATTGGATGATTTTCTTTATACCATTCTAAAATTTTCCGTAAAATGATCTGCTTTTTCTTAGAAATAACATCTTCAGGAATCATATTGAAATGCATCCTTATCTTATAAGAATCGAAATATTCGAGCGCTTCTGAACATAGAGTCTGTAATTCGTTTCTGATGCGACCGGAGTCAGATATTTTTATAGGGCGATGACGAAAATCTTCTCCTGCCATAAAGCGATTTAAAAGCGGGTTAAACACAAGTTTGCTTTCTTCAAATGTTTTAAGCAAACGAAATGTGAGTCTAATACGTTTATCTCCTTTACGTGTCGAAAGGCGCACTGTGACGCTATAAGTGTTGTTGTTGATTTTCTCTACTCCTTTTGAGTTGGTATATGGGTCTGGTAGCATGAATCCTGAAATTGCCATCACTCGCCATTGTTTTTGTGGAAAAAAGTCATCAGCAGTAATGGCTTTTTTATTCAATGGGATACCTGCGCTTTTTGCCTGTCGAATATTATCCCTGTACATTTCAATTTTTTCATCGTCAACGTCTCTTTTGAAAATGGCAGATAACTTCTTTGAAAAATCTGGATCTTCAGGGTTTAGTTGTATGATGTACGGTTCTTGATCATAGCTTAGTTCAAATTTCGATGAGAAAATAGTCAGAAATACATTCAAATCGAGGATCGGGTAAAGACTCGCTGCCTGAACTGCCTCGGCAGATGCTGCATATCCATCAATGATAAAAATGTGGAGTTGGTCTTTTTTATCTTTCCAGGTTCCTACAGTGAACGTTGGTGCGTATGTTCCTGAATCTGTAAATGCCGGCTGTCCTGTTGGTAGAATCCAGCCTTCATCTATAATATTAACCCCAATGGATTCCCATTCCTTCCAGAGTTTACCAATACGGTGTTCACGGCTCTTTCCACGAAGAGTCCAGACATGAATGTTTTCAGTTTTGATTTTCGGGTAGGTCACTTTAATAGCGTTGAGAACTTTTTCCCTTGGCGTGAAAAAATCGATTAATAGAGATTCTTCAGCAGCTTTTTCCACGATTTCTTGAGGAAGCACCAGATTTCCAACATATCCCTCGTAGGGTTTACTAATTGCAAGTGGTTGGTCGAATACGTGTAAAACAGTCATAGGTCCCGTATCAGCACCTTTAGCAAAACGCGATGTATTTTCAAGTGTATCAATAGCAGTTCCCCAAATAGTGATCCCTGCGGCATTAATCTCATTGAAAAAGTCAGCCAGTTTATAATCATCGGAGTTTATTAATTTATGGACGCGTGATTCTAAGAATTTTGCAACTTGTGGACGGGCGTAAATTCTACCGAATCCTAATAGCGGATTTGAACCCATTTCGGGGGTTTCGCCCACTTTCGGCATCAGTCCTTCTCCCAATGAAACCATGATTGCGTGGTTTTCGGGGAGTGAACGTGAAAGATACCATAAGCTCTCACTCATAGCATAAGCGGAGATGGCGTCGGCGTTTTTTTTAACATTATTCAAACCTTTTTTATCAAGCCCTTTTCCCTCGCCATACTGCCCAAAAAGCCTTGTACCTAAAGCTGTTACTGCTGCAGTTGTTACGAATAGACATTCCATTCTGTCGTCAACAAAAGAGATGCTTGAGATCTCATGGGGCGAAGTTTTTTCCCTGATCCATTCTATTTTTATATCTTCTAACCATAAGTGAAATCTCCCAAGGATAGGGCTTGTATCAAAAGCCCATTGAGCAATAAGGTTTGTTTTGTCCATAATTTTTTTATACATGGTTGAGCTCCTTAATTAATACTAATAGAAAATCGCAAAAATATTATAGAGCATTTATCTACTTCCACTTGTATAATTGTAATGACCCTAACAGGCTGAATACGATAATAACAATTGGATAAACGAACCACATTAAAGGGTAATATCTTAAGATATTTTTTTGTTTAAAGATATTTGCTCCTAGTTTGACGGGAAGAAATTCAATAAAAAATTTAATGAGTACTAAGATAAGGAATATTTTTATCATAGATGGGAAGAGCAGTAATATTGCTAAGAACAGGTGAAAGAGAAATATCCAGGAGGCAATCAGAAAGAATGGTAAGGTTAGATAAAATGCTTTGCTGTTGCGTCGCAGCTGCTGGTTTAAAAATTCTTTACTAAAAGCATTATATTGAGTACGAACAAAACTTTCGGGGTCAATATTGTAGATAAATCTCCATTTTGTTGATGTTCTTATTAATTGAGATAAAAAGAAGTCGTCTCCGGTTCCCACCTGCGAGATTTTACTGTAACCGCCGACTTCATTAAACGCTTTTTTTCTAAATGCAAGATTTCTTCCATTTGAGTGGCATGGTTTATTGAAGTATGTGCTTGCCGCTGCTGCACTAGCTTCGCAGAGACTATCAAACCTCTGAAGAAGGTTAAAAAAACCTTTTCGCTTTTCCACCGGACTGTGTCCTAGAACCATTCCGACGTCTTTCTTGAAACAAGAAACCATGCTTTTTACCCAATTTGACGGGACAATGCAATCCGCATCTGTTGTGAGAATGACATCACCTTTGCTGTTTTGTATTCCTAAGGTAAGTGCACCTTTCTTTCCCCTAAGGGAGGTTTCATTTTTCTTGTGCTGTAATACTTTCCAATTAGAGAGCTTTTTAGCATAGTTCAGCATAGTTAAATAAGTGTTGTCGCTTGAATCATCATCAATAAGTATTACTTCATACTTTTCTTCGGGATATTTTATTTTAGTTAGACTATCCAGAAGGTTAATTATTACAGATTCTTCATTTCGAGCAGATATTATTACTGATACAGAAGGTTTATTATTTAAATTATATCGATGTAAATGTAATAATCCCCAGTATATAATTAGTATAAGAGAATAATATCCTATTCCGAGTATGATAACAATTAGTGAAAATATCACAGTTAAATATTTATTTTTATACCGATATTTGTAAAAAAGTCCTCTTTCCTTTTTCCATCTATCTTATTTGAATAAAAATCAAAACTAAATAACAGAAATGTTTCATTGAAGATTTCATAAGATGCTTCTACTTTAACTCTTTGTGTTGTCTTAATTTTTCCCATAAGCCATTTAGTTGAATGATTGTGCGTCGCATCTCTTTGTGAATAGCTTGTAGTTGGGTCACCGCCCCATACTTTCCCGGGTTCGTCTATTCCATGTTTCAAGTTGTGAAATTCTATTGATAGACGGGTCCTTCGCGAAAAATATGTGTCACCTCTTAGAAACAGTAGTTGAGAGTTGGGGCCATAGGGAAAACCAAGGCAAAGAGCATTATTGGTATAGTTAGTTGCAATGGTCTCGTGTGTGTAAGTCCAGGGTCTTGCAGCGGTGAATTCTGCTTGTATATCGACAGGAAGAGAAACTGCGTAAGTTGACCACCTGATACCTCCCTGTAGAATGTGCTTATTTGCCCACCATTTTTTACCAAGTTCTCCAAATCTTAACTCGTCAATTAAAACAGAGCCGTAAAACGTGAAGTTTTTCAAGAAAGTTGTTTTGAAATCTATAGATAGCAAAGAATTGTCTCTATCGCAAAGATTATGTCCGATTGTCCAGAAAAAATTTACGGGGATGAGATATGATAACTCTGTATTTCTATCACCGTAAATAACAATGTCGGTTAGCCCAATATTTGTTGTTCCTTTAAAAAGCGAAACATCAACTCGGTGACCGGCAAAATATTTTTGTTGTTTCCTAATTTCCCT
The DNA here is from genome assembly GCA_016782645.1 of Fidelibacterota bacterium. GTDB lineage: Bacteria > Fidelibacterota > UBA2242 > UBA2242 > UBA2242 > BS750m-G69. Next base: position 19,358 of record JADHYC010000021.1, read on the forward strand.
TGGCGCATCTTTTACTGCAACGCTATCATTTAATAGACTGGCGTGGATGTATGTGAAGTTTATACCTTTAAATTTGGAGGATAGACCAATATATGAAAATGCAGGTGAATTATTAGAAAGGATCAGATTGTTATGGAAACTATTTCCCCATAGAACAGGCTGGCGATAGATTCCAATATCAAAGAATTTGTGGTGGAATGCAATTGAAGAGTAGGTGTTGTCAAATGTGTATAAACTATCAGGTTGATACATACCCCAGACTCCACGCTGCTCATATAGAGTGTCAGTGAAATCTGGATTCCATGTTTTACGAAATCTGAAAGCGTTCATGTGGAAAGTAATAGTTTTTCCTAACCCGCCACGTATTAATATTTTATCAGATTCTAATCGTCTATATTGGTTGTTTTTCCCTTCAAATCTTACCTTTTCTTCTAAATCAATCCATGTGAAATTATCTTCTTCTTCAAAAGTAAACAGATGCTTTTCTTCGACCCCATCTCTTTTACTGAATATATCTTTGAAACATTTTTTTAAACCGCCTTTATTGAAAAACGGTGCTTGAATTGTTTCTCCTTCTTGTAGGTACTGATGACGATTCTCTGTTAATTCCATGCGATAATCTGCAATAAATTCGTTAAGTAATTTTTTTTCTATTCCGTTGAGATGGTCTCTATTTTGTTGAATTGTAATTAAAAAGGATGCTATTTCATCTCGCTTTAGAGGGAGTGCTGAATCATTATAGTGAGTTATAATCCTCCTCGTTTCCATTCTTTTGAGAAATGGATAGATGGGGTCGTTAACCGGTATGTGAAGTCCACTTCCCAATAGATTTATAATTAACACTAAAGTAAAAAGAAGTATCTTAATTTTTGAGTAACAAAGTTCATCGTTTTTCATAATTGTTGAAATTTACGGATATTTCTGAAAACTTCCAGATTGTAGTTGTGTATGAATTTAGAGTTTTTTAGTAATGTTGGATTTATTATTGCTGTAATTTTTTCTATTATAATTGAGTCCACTAAAAAAAGTTATAAAAGTAATTAATTAGATGTCACACTGAATTCATCGCTATGAAAGGAGTCCCTATCGGGAAAGGTAGACATCCTCTAAGCACACTTTCCCGAAATTGTCGGGATCCCGATAAATCGGGACTACTCATTGTGACAGAGATAAATTTTAATTTTTTTAGTGGACTCATGAGTTTGTCATAATAAGAATTATAAATCAAATGCTTAAAGGTGAGTTTCCTGTACATTAAAGTCCGACATCATTTGATTAACATAATTTTCCGTGAAATTGAAAATTCAGGCGTTTCCATTCTAACAAAATAGATTCCCGAGGAGAGTCTCGAACCATTGAGTTCAAATATGTATGTTCCTGTTTTTAATTCCTTTTTAATAATCTTGCAAACTATTTCACCGAGAATATTATAGATCTTTAAATCAACATGTGTATTGTGTGCTATATTTACAACGATGTTTGTGCTCGTATTAAAAGGATTTGGATAATTTTGCAATGTAAAATCGGTTGGCGAATACAAGTTAGCGATTTCATCTTCTACTGATGTAATTCTTTGCTTTAGCTCCATGATTCTCTGGTAGGATTCATTAATACGGGATTCTGCAATATCCCCGTTTGAGACTTTTTGAACCACTAATTCAATTACTTCTCTGACTAAGGATAAACCGTTTATTTCATTAGTTCTGAATAGTAAAATATCTATACCTGCATTTATTGCCAACTCGACGGTTTCCTCAAAGGTATAATAACCGGTAATTGCTTGCATGAACATTTCATCACTAATTACTATCCCCTGAAAATTTAAATCTTGCCTTAAGAGATTTGTTACTACGTTATAAGATAGTGAGGCAGGATATAGCGTATCAAAATTTGAATTGTAGAGGTGACCAACCATAACAATATCTTTATAAACTTCTGATTTTGTTGGGGATCCTCCGGTAAAAAGCTCTTGGTAAGGTACCAATTCTGAATCAGCCCAAGTCGTGGTGATATCGGTCCATCCTAAATGTGAATCTTCTGTTGCACTGCCGTGACCGGGAAAATGCTTCAGTGTTGTGATGACATTATTCTGATGAAACTCATCAATAAACCAGGAAGCATGATTGAAGACCGTCATTGGATCGTTTGAGAAACTTCGTTCCCAGTATCCAATCGCTGGACTGGAAGGATTCACATTGACATCCACTACAGGAGCAAGGTTAACATTAATTCCGCTTTCTGATAGCCATTTTGCCATCATTGCTGCCGCAGCTCGTGTTGAATCTTCAGAGTTAAAAATAGTTCCGAGCTGAAGTGCCGAATAAGTTTCCTCGAAACCGTTATTCTCATCCAAACGGGCAACAAGACCACCTTCCTGGTCGGTTGAGATGAATAAAGGGATTTCTGTCAGCTGGTTTAGCTGATCAGTTAAGTTTTTAATCTGTTGAGGATTTACCATATTGTGGGCAAAGAGAAGGACACCACCAAGATTTCGCTGTTGAATATCAACAACTAAGGTATCGGGCAAAACAGTTCCGTAAAATCCAACCATTATCATCTGTCCAATCTTTTCCCGTAAATCATAATTTGACAATGCAAAGGAATTCGGGAAAAGAAAAACAACCAGGATAAGTCTGCGGAATTGTTTAAATATGTTTGATTTTTTAATAAATAAACTCTTTATAATCTGTTAAAAGGGCATTTGTAACAGAGATTTAATGATCTAAGATAACTTAAAAAAATAATTATGCTCACAAAGCGATCAATGGCATTTTTTCTTGTAGTAGATTGGAATATATGAAGTTGTTTTCATCTCATTATTCATAATTTTAATCTAATTAGATTGTTGTCAAATTCAAATATTTATTTTTTTTAGGAACAGCGATGGGAGTAGGTTAAATATTATCAGTGGTAAACCTTTATGCTATTTAAAGGTCAATTTCCTCTACCTTTGCCTTATGTCTATTATTCTTTGATTTAAACCATTGTCATCTATAGATTCTCATATGAAGGTTCGCCGCTTGCTTCTTGTAAATCCTTGGATCGCCGATTTTGCTGCTTTTGATTTGTGGGCTAAACCACTGGGCTTACTTTATGTAGGCAAATTTTTAAAGAAATATGGCTACGAAATAGATTTGATTGACTTACTGGACAGAGCGAAATGGGGTGAGAAAAAAAACAGTAAATCATCAAATGGTAAAGGGAAATACAGGAAAACTATTATACCAAAACCACCGCTGTTTTCATGGGTTCCAAGACGATATGGACTTTACGGTGCTACTAAAAATCAATTTCTTGAGGCATTATCAAATGCTGAAATCCCTGATGCAATTCTTGTAACTTCTCACATGACTTACTGGTACCCTGGGATTCAAGAGACCGTGAAAGTGTTGAGAAATGTTTATCCTGAAAAACCAATAATACTTGGCGGAATTTATGTTACTCTCTACACTGACCATGCTAAAAAAGTGATTTCGCCTGATTACTTGATTGTAGGATATGGTGAGAAGAAGACGTTATTTCTTCTTGATTCGCTTTTTAAAATACCACGTGATTATTACGATATTCCTGATTTTGATGACGGCGGAGTTCTACCGTGGGAATTGTATGCTGAATTGGAGGCAGTTCCTATTGTGACATCGCGAGGCTGTCCATATAGATGTACGTATTGCGCGACGAGAATTTTGCACCCATATTTTGTCCAAAGGGACCCGGAAGATGTTATTAAGGAAATAGATAAGGTTCATGATAGATTCGGAGTGAAGAATTTTGCTTTTTATGATGATGCTCTTTTTGTTAATAGAGACAGGCATATTATTCCAATTTTGGAAGGTATAATCGATACAGAAATAAAAGTTAATTTTCACACTCCGAATGGTCTTTTTACAAAAGAGATCGATAAACATTTAGCGGAATTGGTGAAAATAGCTGGATTTAAAACTATCAGGTTGAGTCTTGAATCCATTATTCCCGAATGGCAAAAAGCTTCTTCGGGAAAGGTTTCAATGGAGAATTTCCTTACTGCTATGAAAAATCTCGAGGCAGTGGGTTTTAATCGTAGTGATATTGAGGTATATTTAATTATGGGACTTCCGAGACAAACCTATAATCATGTGAAAGAAAGCCTAAAATTTGTTGCTGATGCAGAAGCAATATCGCGGCTTGCCTCCTTTTCGCCTATTCCGGGGACAGTTGAATGGAAACGGGCAAAGGAGATGGGTTATGTTTATGATGATATGGACCCTCTTTTGACTAATAATTCTCTCTATCCTTGTCAGAACAAAGATTTTCCTTACGAAAAGTTTATAGAATTGCGACAAATTTCTAATCAACTAAACGAAAGTGTAAGATGTAAAGAATGAAATGTGAAAAGTGAACCGTTCTACTCCCGCCAAGGCGGGATACGACGGTCAAGAAAGTGAAACGTGATGCGTGATGATGTTGAAGCAAAATAAAAATAGAGGCTAAATATGGGAGAAATAAAAGATGCTCCAAACGCCCATCCTTTTTTTGCATTAATGTTTACTTCTGAAGATCATTATGGACAGATAGTAAACCAGCTTAAAGAAAGATTTGGAGAAATACTGGGTTTTGGACCAGTTTATAAAGTATCGGATTTTACCGATTATTATGAGAAAGAATTCAGCCTGGACTTGCAAAAGCAGATGTTTGTATTTCGCGAGCCTCGGACTCTTGAGAATTTCCATGATGTGAAAGTTTGGACAAACGGTCTGGAAATTTCTGCAGAGGGCAAGCATAACAAATCACGATCGGTGAACATCGATCCCGGATATTTGGAACCGTCAAAATTGGTTCTTTATTCAACTAAGAATTTTTCGCATAGAGTACATGTTGGCAAGGGTATATTCGCTGAGGTTACTCTTATATATGAGCATGGAAAATTTAAGTTTTTGCCATGGACTTATCCTGATTATTCATGGGAAAGGAATATAGAGTTTCTACTTAAAATGCGCCGGGAGATAGTCAAATTTGCCCGTGAAACCCATTAGAATTTTATAATAGCAATACCTTAAAAAGAGAATTATTTATTAACCGCAAAGGACGCAGAGTTTGCAGAGATTTTTTATAACAGGTTTAACAAATTATGGCAGGAGCACACTCCTGCTACTTTGATAAGGAAAACTTTGCGAAAGTTCGCTGTGTAGGCCGTGAATAACTCCAGTAACTGTTGATGGTTCTATTGACCTGAAGGGTCCCCTTTGGAGGAATAACTTTCGCAAAGTTGTTATATCTCCCTGTGCCGTGCTGTTCTCCAATGCGTTATTCATAAAGTTACAAAAAGGCACGGCAGACAGGCTCTATCGAATAAAAATCATCTTATTTGTCCTAGAATAACTCCCATTTACAATCCTGATTAAATATATCCCCGATGATACTATCTCACCGTTCCTGTTTGTTACATCCCAATTCATCTTATTTTGGATGCAGGGTTCTTGCTCTGCAACCGATACGGATAGTCTCTCCCAGAGCAGAGCCCCGGAACGAGAATAACGGAACTTCCAACTCCAGTGGAAATATATAATCTTCAATCAGTTAACCCCCGTCTATCGACAGGGGAATAGACAATTCTAAACGATCAAAACGAAATGGAAATTCAATATGTATTTCATCTGCAATAAAAGAGGCTTATCTACCGGTAGCTGAGGCATTACCAAAATAATAGAAATATATTGAATCAGGTCAATGAAATTTATGAGAAAAATTATGTTTAACCTCAAAAAATAGGTTTTTCTTTGTGTAATAAGTAATTAATTTTACAGGTTTCGCAAAAGGGATATTAAAGTGGATAGTGGATATATAAAAATAAAGGGTGCTCGGGAGCACAACTTAAAAAATATAGACATTGAGATTCCACGGCAGAAATTTGTTGTTATTACAGGACTCTCCGGTTCAGGAAAATCGTCACTTGCTTTTGATACTATATACGCTGAAGGACAGCGGCGGTATGTTGAGTCTCTGTCCGCTTACGCCCGGCAGTTTTTAGGTTTGATGGAAAAACCTGATGTTGATTTTATTGAGGGGCTTTCTCCTGCAATATCTATCGGTCAGAAATCCGCCTCCAGAAATCCCCGCTCTACAGTAGGCACGGTGACGGAAATTTATGATTATCTCAGATTACTTTATGCTCGAATCGGTATTCCTTATTGTTATAAATGCGGTAAGCGAATTCAGAGACAAACGCCTCAACAAATTGTAGATTCAATACTAAGTTTTCCGGATGATACGCGAATTATGGTAATGGCTCCCCTAATTAGAGGACGTAAAGGTGAATATAGAGAGATTTTCAAAGAGATAAGGCGTGAGGGATTTATACGTGTTTGTGTTGATGGTGAAATAATGGAAGTTGAACGCTCCATTAGCCTAGACAAAAATAAGAAACATAATATAGAAGTTATAATAGACAGGCTTATTGTCAATTCATCTGTTAAGGAGCGTTTGACAGAATCTATTGAGCTTTCATTAAAGATGGGCTCCGGGCTTGTTATTATTCTGGTAAATGGTGAAGATGAACATCTTTACAGCGAATATTTTGCATGCACTGATTGTGGGATTAGCTATGAGGAACTTTCACCAAGGATGTTTTCTTTTAACAGTCCTTATGGTGCATGCCAGACCTGCAGTGGGCTCGGGACTCAAATGGAAATAGATGTTGACCTGATCATACCTTATGACAAAAAGAGTTTGAGTGAAGGTGCGATAATTCCACTTGGTGAACAGCCGAGAGGTGGTTGGTATTCATCCATTTTAAAGGGAATGGCAAAGATATATAACTTCGATTTTGTTACTCCCTTTCGTTGGATGCCAGAGGAGGCAAAAGAAGCGCTTCTTTATGGAACGGAAGGAACTTCTATTGCGATAAATTTTAAATCGGAACGGTTGGTAGGGGAATATAATGCACCATTTGAAGGCGTGATACCGAATTTACGTCGCCGCTATATACAGACAACATCAGTGGGAGTTCGAAGCTGGATACAGCAGTTTATGAGTATCAAGCGGTGTCCAACTTGCAATGGAGCACGGTTAAAACAGGAAAGTCTTTCAGTCAAAGTTGGTGGATTGTCAATAAGTGAGCTGTGTTCCTTATCTATTAGTAAATGCAAGGAATTTTTCAATGATCTAGAACTGAAAATTAGCGAAGAGCATATAGCACATCAGATTTTGAAAGAGGTTAAAGAGAGAATAGATTTTTTGATAAATGTAGGAGTTGATTATCTAACTCTGGAACGCTCTGCTCAGAGCTTATCCAGCGGCGAAGCTCAGCGAATTCGGCTGGCAACTCAGATTGGCTCTCAACTCGTTGGTGTATTGTATATCCTTGACGAACCAAGTATCGGTCTTCATCAGAGGGATAACTGCCGTTTAATCCGGACTTTAAACCGTCTCAGAGATATAGGTAATACGGTTTTAGTTGTTGAGCATGATAGAGAAACAATAGAAAACGCTGATTATGTAGTTGACTTGGGTCCCGGAGCAGGTGAGAGTGGTGGGTATATTGTATGTGTAGGTACGCCTGAAGAAGTGAGTAAAAATCCTGCATCTCTTACCGGTCAATATTTATCAGGTATAAAAACTATACCCATACCAGTAGAACGGAGAGATGGCAACGGGCAGGAGATTTGCCTGAAAGGGGCAAAGGGCAATAATCTGAAGAATATAGATGTTGTTTTCCCTCTAAGTAGATTTATTTGTATAACCGGTGTTTCAGGCTCTGGTAAAAGTACTTTGGTAAATGAAACGCTGTACCCTGTTCTTCATAGATATTTTTTTAGTTCTAGAAAAGCACCACTTAAATATGATGGAGTTGTTGGGCTTGAATTTGTTGATAAGGTGATTGATATCAATCAGAATCCAATAGGTAGAACGCCGCGATCCAACCCGGCGACTTATACCGGAACTTTTGGTTTTATCAGGGAACTCTTCAGTTCATTAAAAGAATCCAAAATTCGCGGTTATCGTCCGGGAAGATTTTCTTTTAATGTAAGAGGAGGTAGATGCGAAGCATGCAGGGGAGATGGTATAAGAAAGATCGAAATGCACTTTCTACCTGATGTTTATGTGACTTGTGAAGAGTGTAAGGGTAAAAGATTTAACAGAGAGACACTTGAAATAAAGTATAGAGGCAAAACTATTGCAGATGTGCTTGATATGTCGGTAAATGAAGCATTTGAGTTTTTTAAGAGGATTCCGAGGATTCGAAAGAAGTTCCAGACACTCAAGGATGTAGGGCTTGGCTATATTAAACTTGGTCAACAGGCAACAACGCTTTCCGGAGGCGAGGCACAGAGGATAAAATTGGCGGCAGAACTCAGTAAGGTCGGAACCGGAAAAACGCTTTACATTCTTGATGAACCTACAACAGGTCTGCATTTTGAGGATATAAAAATGCTTTTAAACGTGCTTAACCGGCTCGTGGATCAGGGAAATACTGTTATTGTTATTGAGCATAATCTTGATGTTATTAAAACTGTGGATTATATAATAGACCTCGGACCTGAGGGTGGAGATGATGGTGGATATGTAGTTGTTGCTGGTACACCTGAGGAGATATCTAAAGATCCGAACTCATATACAGGCACGTTTCTAAAGAAGGTGCTTAACTAATAGGAAAGTAAAATTCGGACTTCATTTATAGTTAGTTAAGTAAAAAGTGTGGCATTGATGCCACACTATTGTGGCGGTAGCGCCACAGTTTAACTTACCCCAATATTTATAAACCATTGTTTTTACAACGTTATTATTTATGGCATGTTTATTGAGTTATTTCAAAAAGTTGATAAATGACTAAATTAACAAAATGAAATTTGCGATTGACTAATAGAGAACCTTCATTATAGACATCTCAAAAAGGAGGATTGCTAATGAATATTGACATCGTAGGTTTAAAAAAGTATTTCACAGTTGTCTTGTTTATATGTATTTTTTGTTTGTTTGATTTTTCATATTCTGGAACGAAAGAAATTTCTGGCTCATATATTAAATGTCCGGATGAACATGATTTTTATGAATCAGGAGCAAGTAACCAGCAATTAGATTTCATTATATATATCGATAGCGAAGATTTAGAGTATGGAGATTATGTGAGTATGACATTTCCATCAGGATTTACAATCAACAGTGCGGAAGATATGTCCTATGAATATTATAATGGCGCCAGCGGAAATACAGCAACCTGGGGAGATAACGATAATGATTATGGAGGTATATCTCCAGGGATTACTCATCATTTTTCAGTTAACGTTGATATTTCCAGCTCGGTTACCGGTAATAAGACGATTTCTTATTATATTTCTGGTGACGAAACGGGTGCTACGCCTCATTATGTCAATGGAAGTTTTACAATAAGGCAGGGATTGCCTGATCTTGTGATCGAAAGTATTACAGCTACCAACCAATTTGTATCTTGTGTTGAGTTTAACACAATAACAATAACTGTGAAAAATCAGGGCGATATTACTGCAGAAGATTTTATTGTTGAGATATATTACGATCGAGATTCTCCTCCAACCCAATCTAATGTAGGCGATGATTCTCAAGATATATATACTTTAGGATCAGGTAGTTCTGCTGATGTTGATTTTACTGTATTTAGTGGTCTTCCTGGGTACTGGAACGTTTATGCCTGGGTAGATCGCTCTAATGCTGTTGATGAATCTAATAATAATAACAATAAAGGAGGACCTTATGAAATAGGGTGGTATCATATGCCAATATCAAATGAATATAGATGGCCTTTTGAAGATTATGATGTAGCAAGAAATATTAATTCGGTCATTGATGAATATAGAAAAGAGGGTACACGAATTTATTTTCATGATGGTATAGATATACAAACTAATGAGAACACTGAAGTCTATTCAGTTTCATCTGGACTAATTAGTAGAAATTCAACATGGGTAAGGGTAGGTAATTTCTATTATGATCATTTGAAAAATTTGAACCCAATTCTAGAGAATGGTAAATGGGTTTTGATAGCAAATTACTATTTAGCCGAAACTAATTATAGGAACCATCTTCATTTTAGTGATGGACAAAATCATGAAGAAATAAATTCGCTTAGATTGAACGGAATTAATCCATCATACCAGGATTATTATGATCCCATTATTCCTGATGATGGTTTGATTATCCGAAAACATGGTACTACACAGGAGTTGGAACTAAATAAAATAAAATTGAAAATTGACATTATAGTAAAAGTTAAAGACCATACCTGGACTGAATCCAATAGAAACGGTTTATACAAATTGAGTTTTAATATAACCGGTCAAGGAAAAGATTATAGTGTTGACAGTTATCAGTTTGATAAATGGTTAGAGGACACTTATGCGAATTTGGTATATCCTATAGCACCAGAAAATAATCCTAATTATATATTTTACCAGATCACAAATTACATGACTGATGATCAAACTGTTATTTCTAGATATTGGGATACAAAAGATGATGGTTCTGGAGGTTTTTATCCTAATGGTCAATATACATTGACGGTTATCGCAAACGATTTTTCTGGCAGGACTTTTTCTAGAGAATTTACGATAGAAGTAGCAAACTCCGCTGAGCATTAAATAATAAAAAAGAGTAAAAGGAGACACAAATGAAAAATATAGGTAAAGCAGTAATTTTTAAATTATTACTTTCTGTTTTAATATTTTCCAATACTTATGGACAGATGAAAACAAAATATGAAGGAACATTAATCGAGTCTAAAGTAGATTACAAGTTGGTAAATGTAAAAGATTTTGGGGAGGGAATACGAAAAATTAATTTCAAACCTAGTAGCGATAATTCACCAAGAGAACCTCAATATTTTTTAAAGTATGACATATCAGATCGTAAAAAATGCAATATTATTGACGCTCAGTCTTTATCTTTCGCAAGTGAAGATTTTAAAAACATGGATTTACTATTTTCGCCAGAATGTAATTATTATTATACCAGAGAAAATCTAGGAAAGGTTGATGACTATACAATTAAAGCGAGAGTTAAATTTTATAAAACTCCAAATATTTTTTTATGGGAAAAGGAATATGATACAAGTTATGAAATGGAACCAGACTGTTTTTATATTTCCGATTATAATGGATATGTAGTAGAAACAAATACTCACACCGGGATTACGAAATTTTATAATGAAAACGGGGAATTGCTAAATGATGTCGATTTATTTGAAAAAGATATTTTTGAAAGAGAAAAAGGAATTTCGGGAATATATTCAGCTGATGGTAATTATTTTATTCTACAATTGCAGGGCGTAGGCAGTATCAATTATTCAAATGGAACAGCATTAATCCTTTTTAAAAGTACTGGTGAATTACTTTGGAAATTTGAACCAGAAGAAAGTCGTACTGGTTACAAAAATGTAGCAATTTCTAATGATAATTCATTCATTTTGTCCTTCTTTTTTAACTGGGGTGACTTCTCTGGTCATTCAGTTTATCTTCACAATGTAAATGGTACGTTAATAAGAAAATATAACAAAATCGGTTTGAGTCATGTTACATTTAGTGCAAATAATAAATATGCTGCTATTAGTTTTGCGAATAGATTTAAATTGATCAATCTTGAAACAGGAGATGAGGTCTGGGGGAGAACCAGGTATTGTACTGGACGTAGAAATGTACTTGATCTTGATATTTCTGAAGAACTTGGTATTGTTATATTAGCAGTTGGCGAAGTGAGTATAGCAACCAGAGAACAGAAATATAATGTTATATCTAATTCAAGAATAAAGATCGTTGATTTTACTGGAAAAACTATTTCGGAAGTAGAACTTCCTGATATTAAAAACGATCCGATAAGGTCCACTAGAACTTTTGTAAGTTTATCTGAGAATAGTAAAAAAATTGGGTTGTTTTACGGCTCAAAATATTATTTATATGAATTGCAAAATAAATAGGGAGGTTAAAAAATGAAGAGGAATTCGTCAATTTTTAAATTTATTTTTTATTTTTTATTTTTTGTATCGCTATCATATTTATATTCAGCAGTTGTTCCTGTTAACAATGCGGACTATCTTGTAATTACACATTCTCAGCTCGAGGAACAAGGATGGATAGATAATTTAATATCTATTCTCGAGGGAAGAGGTTTCAAAGTTGGATGGGAAACACTCATTGATGATGCGGAAAAAACTAGCACCAGTATAAAGACAACTATCCAAAATGCTTATAATGAAGGACCTCCTTTGAGATTTGTATTATTGATTGGAAACGGTATGAATTTACCACCTTCTGTATATGATCCGCCTGTTTATAAAAGAAGAGGGGTACCAAATGAAAACGTGGATAGTGAAAATGGAAATTTTGTACCGTTTTGTTATGAGATAATGGAAACTTATAGTTATGATGATACTCCTGTTCCAACAGATGATGCTTATATTTCTGGTCTTACAGGTAGATGTCCTATTGCTATAGGCAGAGTCCCAGCCAAAACCGATCAAGATGTATTAATATGGGTAAATAAATTACATGATTATTACCAGGATATTTTACAATATAATCCATGGAGAAACACAGAGTTATTACTATCCGGAGATGTTGATCATCCTTCAAATGGATGCATAGGCAGGGAAGTAAGTTGGATGACAGAATTAGTAATTCCCTTTATTCCAAATTATATTGATACAGTTCACCTAAAAGCATCAGTAATTGATCCTGATAATGGTTGCTCACATTCTGAAGAACGTGATGATATTTTTGAAAATGCTCTTAATGACGGTACATTTTTGATCAATGTTTTTTCAACGGGTGCGGCATCAAGTGTTCTGGGATATTTCTATTATGATAAAACAGTAAGCGATTATAATTTTAATAATAAGAACAAATATCCTTTACTATTTGGAAATTCATGTAATATAGGTGAAACTACCTGTCCTCTGGATAATTACAATGGCATATCAGCATTATACGACTTGTTATTTTTTCCCGATGGAGGAATAATCTCCTCTATTTCTCCTACTGTTGAAACCAGTCAATGGGCCTGCAGAGAATTCTCTATGGATTTTCATAAGTTGTTGTATTCCGGTGGTTTTGATTATTATGGGGATCTATCTCGTGAGACTAAAATATTATTTGAGTCACATATGCCGACAAAGATATGGCACAGCAGGTCTTATGTTCTATTTGGTGATCCCTCTATGCCTATTGGCTGTTATAAGTTTAAAAATAGTAACGTTACCGAAGATACCGAATGGTGCGGCAGTATAATAGTTGAGAATGATATTACTGTCGAATCAGGAGCAAAATTAAAAATCCGTCCTGGAACGGGTATTTTCTTTAAACCGGGTGCTTCTTTAAATATCAAGGGAGAATTTGTTGCAGAGGGAATGGAGGAGTTTCCTATAGTCTATTCTGTAGCGTCTGAAAACATTGAAAATGATTATTGGGATGGTATTGAGATTAATAGTAATGAGGCAGTAAGCATTATATATAATGTAGTAAGGAATGCTTATTATGGATTAAAAATATTAAAATCTCCATTACCTATCATGATATCAGATTCTGAAATCGAAAATTGTATGAGTGCTGGAATTTATTCTGAAAACACAACAAGTAATTTAACAATTTCTGGGAACAAGATTCAGGATAATAAAGGCTTTGGAATCTGGTTGGAAACCAGTTATCCCTTTATTACATACAATGTTATTAAAAATAATAATTGGGGTGGTATATTAGCTAATAATAGTTCTAATCCTCGTATTAATAAAAATTCAATTATAGATAATGGATTTGGTCCTTACAGCAGTTATGATGGTATTCATGCAATGAGCAATAGCCATCCTAAGTTGTATGGAATAGAGGAAGAGACTATGGAGATATGTGGTGCTACTAACTGGATTCACAATAATTCCAGGGCTGGAGTAGGAGCTACTCTATCTTCTTTTCCTAATCTTGGTATTTATAATGAAATTTTACCGTGGATGTTTGGAGGGTTTAATAGAATATATGGTAATGAATATGATGTTGCCAACTGGAATCGAACAACAAAAGTGAAGAATATCATATATGCACAATGCAATTATTGGGGGTGGGATAAGATTGATCCATGCCGTCGGTTTTATCCACAATCGATTCCCGGAAATGTTAGATGGGAACCTATTGCTCCAGTTGATCAGGTTCAGCCTGCAGATGATCCATTAGAACCTATCTTGAAATTAGAGATGTCTGGCAGTTATACAACTGCCATTGATGGCTATGAAACAATTATAGAAAATAATCCTGATGATGAATTTGTTGTTTTGGCATTGGCTGGAATCGTTCGCTGCTATGAGGAACTTGGAGATGAGATAGGATTAATGAATAAGATGGATGATTTCATGGAAAATTATCCTGGTACGTTAGTTGAGAAATGGGCAAAGGATAATAAGTTACCGTATATGATTAAATATAAAGAATACGAGCAAGCGCTTCAAAAGACAGATGAACTTCTTATTAATTTCGCAAACACCGAACGAGAGCCTGTTTACATATATGAGCAGGGTAGAATCTATGAAAAGATGACAGAGGATGGATTGGGTAAATACATTGAACAATCACAATTGAAGTATGAGAAATTGCTCAATGAATATTCAGATTCTCCTATAAGTTTTATTGCGGCTGTAAAATTAGGAAAAAAGCCTCCTGAGCAGAAATGGGCTTTTAATCAGCCAATTCCAGAATGTTATGCTTTGCATCCTAATTATCCAAACCCGTTCAATCCCGAGACTAATATTCGATTTGACTTGCCTGATGCTTCACATGTTAGTCTAATTATTTACGATATTACTGGAAGAGAAGTAGTAAAACTGGTTGACTCTAGTAAACCTTGCGGTTACCATAAAGTTATATGGGACGGAAAGGACAGGCATGGTAATCCGGTATCCAGCGGTGTTTATATTTACCGCATTAAAATAGGAGCATTTACACAAGCGAAAAAGATGGTGCTTGTAAGGTAAGAAAGGTAGTTTAAAGAATTTGTAATATAATTTTGCTGTTAACTAATTCATAAAGAAGAATTATAAAAACGAGTAATTATTGAAAAGAAGAAATCGGTGAGTTTAATATAACTCGTCCCTTAAGGCTGAGATGATGGTGGATATGTAGTTGTTGCTGGTACACCTGAGGAGATATCTAAAGATCCGAACTCATATACAGGCGCATTTCTAAAGAGGGTGCTTAACTGATAGGAAAGTAAAATTCGGACTTCATTTATAGTTAGTTAAGTAAAAAGTGTGGCATTGATGCCACACTATTGTGGCGGTAGCGCCACAGTTTAACTTATCCCAATATTTATAAACCATTGTTTTTACAACATTATTGTTTATGGCATGATTGTTGTCACTCCTATTTATAGTTTTTTGATTGTTGAAGTTGATTATGATGAGGTTGCAAATATTTATGAGTCGTATTTTAAGTAGACTCATTTATTCGATTTTAATTTACACTCGATTTATAACTACCCCTCATATTTTAACTCCATCTTCATAGGCACTGCCGCCCCTATATGCTGGAAAGAGGTTCCGCCCGGAATTTGCTTTCCAGTTTTTTTATGTGAGATATTAGTTTCATGTGATTATATTTATTTGCAGTGAACAAAAATGAGGGAGTTGATATGTATAAAGAGAAAATTGCGCAAGCTGTAGATATTCTTAAGGAAAAAGATGTTGACATGTGGCTTACATTTGTCAGGGAAAGTGAAGTTCTTCGCGACCCCTGTTTAGACCTAATTTTAGGAGTAAATTGCACATGGCAATCGGCATTTATAATTACAAGGACAGGTAAGACAATAGCCATTGTCGGCAGCTTAGATCACGAACGTATAAAATTAACAGGGCATTACGATGACATAAGAGAATATATTGGAAAATTCGGTAATTCACTAATATCAGTATTGGGCGAAATTAAACCCAATAAAATAGCATTAAATATGTCGAAAAATGACTTTATGGCTGATGGTCTTACTCACGGAATGTATCAACTTTTAATTGACTATACAGCAGGTACTCCTTACAAAGATAGATTTATTTCATCTGAAGAAATAATAAGCGCATTGCGAGGGAGAAAATCTCCTACTGAATTGGAAAGAATAAGAAAGTCTATAGAATTAACTGAGGAAATCTACCACAAGGTCTCCGAGTTTATGGCTCCTGGAAAAACAGAAAAAGATGTGGCTGATTTCATACTTAGTTTAGTAAAAGAAAACAGTGTTACAACTGCTTGGGAGGAGAATTCATGTCCTGCAGTTTTTACTGGCCCAGAATCTGCCGGAGCACATGCTGATCCGACAAAAAGAGTCATCGAAAAGGGTCATGTTCTAAATATAGATTTTGGCGTAAAAAAAGACGATTATTGTTCAGATATTCAAAGAACGTGGTATTTCCTTAGAGATGGAGAAGCAGAAGCGCCGGAAGAAGTTAAACGTGGCTTTCAAACAATTATTGATTCCGTTAAATTAGCATCTGATGCTATAAAACCTGGGAAAATGGGCTGTGATATTGATGATGTTGCTCGCAACTATATTGTATCAAAGGGTTATCCTGAATATCCTCATGCTCTTGGACATCAGGTTGGAAGGTCTGCACATGATGGCGCCGGGATACTTGCTCCAAGATGGGATCGTTACGGAAATACTCCGTATTTACCAATAGAGGTTGGGCAGGTTTACACTATTGAGCCTCGTCTTCCGATTGAAGGGTATGGAGTGGCAACAACTGAGGAAATGATTGTTGTAACTGAGGATGGCTGTGAGTGGCTGTCACATCCTCAGAAGGAGATATATTTAATTAGATAAAATTCACTATTTGAAACATTAAAGTAAGAGATTTGTTTTAATTGTATTGTAAAAGAACATTAAGTTATTTGAGATATTTGAGATTCATATATTCTAAATGGTTGATTCTTTGTAAGACTACTTTGAGATGGAAAGTCAATGCGACCCCGATTCATCAGGGGAAGCAATCTACAAGGATTGTTGCATTGGTTGAGTAGATTACTTCGTCATTTCATTCCTTGCAATGACGTATTAAGTAAAATATTTATGTGAGCTAAATAACATTTTGTAATTTGAAAGGTTAATAAATTTTTGAAAAGAATGAGGAGGTATTGTGAAAACAAGCATTAAGATTACCATTTTTTTAATGATTTTTGGTTGTTTGCCATTAATCGCACAGACACCAGATCTTGAATTGCAGAAAGAAATCACTCCGGGATATATTATTTACCTTGCAGGTCGGGAATTTCAGTACCTGTCTCAGATAGTTTTTAGCGGTGATGCTGATGATACACCGACGATGAAAGCACATATGGGACTGGCAATATTACAGATAGCATGGACTCATGTCAGGGGAGATACATTCGTTACCGATATTGAACCACTTATTGATGACATCGGAGAAAATTTCGACAGTATTGGATGCCGTTTTGAGAATGACATAGTTCCGATTCTTGAGTCCGAGTCGCAATCTGAATTTTTTGACCTTTTAGTAGATTTCTTTGAATCGGGGACTTATCCTGCTTTTCGTGATTCGGTTAGTGAATATTGTTTTAATATTGGCGATGATTTTGAAGAGATTGGTGATGAGATTGACGAATTTGGCAGAAAATTGGATGCGTATTCGGAATTATTTGGGAATCATTGGGATGCTGTAGCAGAAGGAACGGCTGATTTTGAATTTTCCTTTACAATTATCGGGAGCAAGTACGAAGATACGGTTTTTATTTTTTCAAGGCATTTCTTTGATATGATAGACATAGTAGAAAATATCGGTGAAAATATGGGAGAATCCTTTGATGATGGTTTTTCCTGGATGGACTCTGTGATGGTTGAGCCAGGTGGTGATGTAATGCCCGGAATTACATCAATTCGTCGAGGTCTGTGCTACATGGATGAGATGCTTGATACGATTCAAGTTATTCTCACAGATCAACCTTTTGCGCCGTTTGAGATTGATGTATCTGGAATTGATTCTCTCCAGGAAGTTGTTTCAGAAATAGATACAATGCTGGGAGGAAAGGAGTACACTCTTGAGCCGGAAGATGAAGGCAAAGTGATAAAGCCGTTAGCAATTTTCCAGAATATGCCTGATGATGGTTTGTGGGAGCTATATGAAGATTTTTATTGTTATGGAGAATCCGAAACCTATACATTTGGTGAAATTTTCCCGCTTGGTGTTACTCAG
>JADHYC010000077.1 GCA_016782645.1 Fidelibacterota bacterium
TCCGGGATGAGGCATTAATGACTTTGCCCCAGTTGGTCACTCTTTTTAAAGTCGGTGGACAAGCAGAGAGTCAGCTAGGAGCTCAGCTTGCTGCGGCATCATTTCTCGCAATACCGATTATTGTTATTTATTCCTTTTTTCAGAGATACTTTATTGATAGTATGGCAACTTCCGGGCTTAAGAATTAGAGAGTATATTATGCGTGCCGCCTTGTTTGATGGGACAGAAATAAAATTAATTCAAAAGACAACTCGGAAAATCCGGACTGACGAGGTTTTGTTAAAAGTCTCGGTTTGCGGCATCTGTGGGACCGATATCAAAATACTTGCAGGGAAGTCGCACACTTCACCGCCTGTAATTCTCGGACATGAATTTTGTGGTGTTATAGAAGAATGCGGAAAGAACATCTCAACACTATCTGAAGGAAATTTTGTTAGCGTTAACCCGAATATCTATTGTGGATATTGCCAATTTTGCAGAAAAGGCGAAATAAATTTATGCGAAAATTTAATCGCGCTAGGCGTGGACATTGACGGCGGTTTTGCAGAATATTGTGTTGTACCGGCAAAACAGTGTTATAAACTTCCTGCAGAAATTCCACTTGTAAATGCGGCCCTGCTCGAACCATTATCATGCGCTTTATATGGGAATAAAATAGCCAAAATAATCTCCGGCGATTCCGTGTTAATAATTGGTTCAGGAATGATTGGGATTATAATGGTAATGCTTGCAAAACTTTCGGGAGCGGCAAGAGTAATTGTAATTGATAAAAATGAAAAACGCCTTTGCTATGCAAAAAATAGTGGTGCTGACTATGTTTTTGCTAATTCTGATAAAAATATGGAAGAATCAATCACAGATATTTTAAACGATGGTGCAGACATTGTTATTGAGTGTGTCGGCTCGGTAGCGACTTGTGAGTTAGCAATCCGATTAGTAAAAAATGGTGGCAAGGTTATAATTTTTGGTGTTACTCCTGTGAACCAGAAAATGACTATTTCGCCCTATGAAATTTATAAAAGGGATTTAAGTATCAGAGGATCATTTCTGAATCCACACACGTTTTTCTCAGCAGTAGAGTTAATTGCTTCAAAAAAGTTAAACTTTGAAGGGTTGGATATTGCTAAATTTCCACTTGGAGAAATCAACAATGCCATTGAAAACCAGAGAAAAAGTGTAAGCCTTAAAACGATTATAGATATGAGCTTATAACCTCTATGAAAAAGTTCGACGTTATCTGCATTGGTGAAATACTAATCGACTTCATCTCAGAAGAACCTGGTAAACAGTTAGGTGACGTTAAAACATTTTCAAAATTTGCTGGTGGTGCACCTGCAAATGTTGCCGCGGGACTTTCAACACTTGGTTTAAAAACAGCATTTGCCGGACGAGTAGGAAACGACCCTTTTGGAGATTATTTAATCAATTATCTGAAGAGACATAATGTAAATTCCGAACATATTATTAGAGACCCATTGCATAAAACGCGCCTCGCTTTTGTAAGTCTGGATTTAAACAAAGAGAGGTCTTTTGAATTCTGGGAAAAGAGCCCTGCAGATGTCAATATCAAATCTGATGATTACTCTCCTGAATTTCTATCAAGTTCAAGAATAGTACATTTCGGTTCACTTCCACTTTGTTCAGCTGAAAGCCATGATGATTTTTTCAACATTATGTCTAATATAAATAGTGAAAACACATACATATCTTTTGACCCTAATTACAGGGAATCTTTATGGGAATCTAAAGAGGAGGCTCGTATCCTTCTCTCAAAATTTGCTTCAAAAGCGAATATTCTCAAAATGAACGAACAAGAGGCATTATTTTTAACCAAACAATCCTATCTGGAAAAAGCATCTGAAGTGTTGTTTGGGGAAAACACAATACTAATAGCAATAACTCTTGGCTCTAAAGGTTGTTTTATCAAAACGAGGAATTTTTTCACTTTTGTCCAGGGTTTTAAGGTGAAGCAGGTAGACTCTACCGGTTGTGGCGATGCATTTCTTGCCGGGCTTTTAGCAAAGATAATAAAACAAAAGAGAAATGTTGAATCTTTCAATGAGAAGGATTTAATTGAACTAGGAAAATTTGCTAATGGTACAGGGGCAATTGCAGTTACTCATTCAGGAGGTGCAGAATCGCTTCCAACAAGCGAAGAAGTAATAATGTTTTTTAGAACAGATTTAAAAAATAACAATAGAACTCAAACAGATAGGTGTTTTTGATATGATAAAATTGATAAGATTGAGCAATAAGCCGATTTTAAGACCAAACAAAAATCATGAGTGGGAGAAATCCGCTGTTTTTAATGCTGCTGCTGTCTATGAAAAAGGCTTATTTCACATGATTTATAGAGCTACTGATATTGGTGGTAATGAAAAATGTGGGCAATATATAAACCGCTTGGGTTATGCAGTTAGTAAAGATTTGCTAAACTGGCACCGATTGAGCGAACCGGTTCTTAATAACAGTGTGCCTCAAGAATTAAGAGGACCCGAGGACCCTAGAATCGTGAAAATTGGTAATACATTTTACATGACCTATGTCGGTTTTGCAGGCCCTTCCTTTAGAGATCATAAGATATGTCTTGCCACAAGTGAAGACCTTGTTAACTGGAAGCGCCTTGGAATCCTCCTCGATGAAGAAAATAAAAATGCTTCGCTTTTTCCTAAAAAAATCAATGGAGAATATTTCCTTTTACATCGTCGCAAACCTGATATATGGATATCATCTTCAAAGGATTTAAAATCCTTTTATAACCATACAAAGATAATGTCTCCTATCCCTGGCACATGGGAACATAAAAAAATTGGAATCGCAGGTCCTCCGGTACATCATCCCAAAGGTTGGCTTCTCTTCTATCATGCAGTTGACAAAATAAATGTATACCGGTTAGGTGTTGCTCTATTAGATTGTGAGAATCCGCGGAGAGCTCTGGCAAGGCAATCCGTTCCTGTTATTGAGCCGGAATTGGATTGGGAAATCAATGGATTTGTCCCTAATGTTATCTTTAGTTGTGCAACTATTGAACACGATGACAAATACACTGTTATATACTCCGGTGCAGATACGTTAATTGGAGTAGCCTATATCAAAAAAAACAATACAACATTTGATAAAAAAGATTGGATAGTTTAAGTGAAGAAAGCCCTTTCTATATCACTATTATCTCTTTGTATTTCTTACTATTCATGTCATAATGATGTAAAATCTCGTTTACCAACTTCTTCACCTATAAACCTATCTCATGCTCTCTCTTTAGTGGATAGTATAAAAATAGATGGGGAAACTATTTCATTTATTTACATATACTCCGAATATCCGGATTATAAACCTACCGCTGCTATAGGAGAAGGTATTACTTGTGTAGACGATGTAGGAAGATTCATGGAAGTACTGGAAACAGAAATTTTAGTTTACAATAACGAAAGTCTTATTTCCATTGCTACCGGCATGACGAATTTTCTTCTATACATGAGTAGAAATGACGGATTATGGTACAATTTTCTGCTTCAGGACGGTAAAATAAATAAAACTCGTCAAAATAGTATTGCCGAATTCGGGTGGTGGGCAATTCGTGGTTTGAGAGGACTTGCTGCTGCTTATTGTATATTCAAGGACTCTCCGAAAGACTCCTTACTTTTTGGAAAAATTACAAATCGCCTCAGATCAGCAGATTCACACATTCAGGAATCTATACAAAAATACCCTTCTCGAAATATTACCCCTCTTGGACAGCGACCAGCCTGGCTGATTAAAAATGCTCCCGATATAAACAGTGAACTTTTAATTGCTCTGACAAAACTGCATCGAACCGGAGATTTTAATTACTCGGAGGCTATTCAGAAAATCTCAAAAGGACTTATGGAATACCAATATTGCGATAAAAATCACGATCTCGACGGCATGTACTTCTGCTGGAAAAATATCTGGCACAATTGGGGAAATAATCAGGCTTATGCACTTCTGGAAGCATTCAAAATTACAGGGGATTCCACACTTTTTTGCAGTGTCAAAACATGGGCTGATTTTTTTATCCCATTCCTTATCGAAAATAACACTCCGAGGGAAATCCTGGTTAATTCAAATCAAACATATAAAAAGGCGGATTTTCCTCAAATCGCATATGGGATGACGTCATTATATCGTGGTATAAAATCAATAGCCGAAATTAGTACTAATAACTTATATGAAGAACGATCTGAAACTATTTTTAATTGGTTTATAGGTCAAAATGTAGCTAATATTCACATGTATGATCAAAATACAGGAAAATGCTATGATGGAATTTCCAGTGACTTATCAGCTAACCTAAACTCAGGCGCTGAATCAACTATCGAATGTCTGCTGGCAATTTTAATGAGAGGAAAAATTTAAAATTTATATCAATATTTCTTTTTCGATTCTAAACACTTTTAAAAGGATTTTTTCGAATCTTTTTATTAAAATCTATCCTATTAATTAAGCAAGCGGAGTAATTATGTCCTTAACAGTAACAAGAAAATCAAATCGATTTTATCCTGATTCCAAGAGAGTAATTGCACGTCTCTTTATGCCTCGTATGAACAATAGCTTTGATCGGGCACAATCCATTATTCAAAAAGTGATTAATCTGTCTGATGATGATGTCAATCTGACATTGAACCAAATACTGAGAGACTTTGCAAAACGGCACCGTAATATCACAAAAACACTTGAAAATCACTTTAACAATGTGAAAGATATTGTAAAAAAAGTGAATGGTGATTTAGAGCCCCTGTCATTAAAAAGAAAATTACTAATAGGTTCTTACTTCACAATGGAATACGCTATTGAATCTGCTGCCTTTTTCAACCCGTCTATTGTAGAAGCTCCCGATCAAACTGATTTAGAAGAAGGTCAAAAAAGGATAATCGTTAGTTTCCGTGCCACAGGTGAAGGACATCTTTCGTCAATAGTATTCAGGAGAGGTATAATTGATAAAAATAATAATTTGAATTTCGCACAACCCGGTAAACTTGTCGATATACCGGAAGTTATAAAACGACATGTTTATAATAAAAAGAACTTTTTAAAAAAGCTCGATGAAATGCATATTCACAAAGATGTTGTCGGTATGGTCATGGATAGATTGGGTGACACTTTCATATATGGCGAGTTACAGGCAAGTATCTCAGAAACCATTAAAAACATCAAGATAACTCCCAGTAAGAAAAAGGTTATTCAATCCATGAGCTGGTTAGCAGACTCACATTACAAGGTAACATTTTCACTCGATACTGCAATTTCTGAAAGAGTAATCTTTCCCGTCTCATATACGGAGAAAAACGGTATTGAAGATGCTAGATTTGTCCGATTTATAGATGATGACGGTTGTATAACCTATTACGCTACATACACAGCATATAATGGATTTGCTATACTGCCAAAACTGATAGATACAAAAGATTTCTACAACTTTAGAATTTTGCCTTTGAATGGAGAGTATGTTCAAAACAAAGACTTGGCGCTTTTTCCAAGAAAAATCAATGGTAAATATGCTATGATTTCACGTATTGATGGGGTGAATAATTACATTATGTTTTCTGATAAAATAAACTTATGGCAAAACGTCAAAAAAGTACAAGAACCGAAATATACCTGGGAATTTATTCAAATTGGGAATTGCGGTTCTCCTATTGAAACTGAGAAAGGCTGGCTATTAATAACACATGCCGTAGGTCCCATGAGAAGATATAGCTTAGGAGCGATACTTCTTGATTTAGAGGATCCTTCAAAATTAATTGGACAGCTCAGGAAACCTCTATTAATTCCAAACGATGAGGAAAGAGAAGGTTATGTCCCCAATGTTGTCTATTCGTGCGGCTCAATAATTCATAATAACGAACTTATCATACCTTATGCCATGGCTGATTTTGCTTCCTCCTTTGCCAGTGTTCCACTTGATGAGCTTTTAGATGAATTATTAAATAATAAAAGTTTTGTATAAATCCTCGTAATTATTGTTGTGCTTCCTCCATAAATTGCAAAAAAAAAGTGGGCATGAATTGAAAAGATCTTTTATGTTAATCGTGTTTCTTGCTGTTATGTCTGTTCATCTGGATGCACAAGTTAGTAGGGAGATAAACGCTACATTTTTAACACAGGGTTTTGTTCAGGAATCTTTATCCGGTCTCGGATTTCCCGGTAGTAACATCACAACCATATCAAATATTAGCAGCTGTAATCCGGCTTCCTTGTATGATTTTGAAACTCTATCCTTGGGTTTGTCAAATCAATTTGATTCGGAATTATATCCAGCATGGGTTGCCGGAATAGGTCACAAACGTATTAATAATTATTTCCCGCAATCCGTAGGAATAGTATTCCCAATAAATACTTTTCGGTTTTCTCATTCAATCCTTGTCACCTTTGAAATTAACATTTGACTTAACCAAAATTTTTTGGAATCAAGTTCAAGATAATAATGAAGACCATATTAATATTAGCGGCAGTGTCATTTTTCAGCCATTTAAGACAATTACAACTTCCATAGGATTTTATTCAACTGACAGAAAATATGATGATGAAACGAATTCCTACTTCAATATAAATGGTAAGTTAAAAGCCTTTTTTATTACCTATGGGATTATAATTCATTTCGATCATTTTGATATGGATTTCTCGTATGCCAATAGCAATTCAAATTCCGGAAGCTGGCGTGAACAAACAATATTCAAATTTGGAATTGGTTTGCATTTATGATCTTTTGCAATCTAAGCCATTGATGTAAAAAGAAAATGTTTTCTCCCTAATTATTTTATATCTCTGCCTGCCCTAGAGCAGAACGTATCGGGGAGTTCTCTGCCTCGCAGAGAACTCTTTGGTGTAGTGAATAATCCAAATTCGAAAGTTCATAACCAAATATTCAGTTTCTGCTTGAGAAATCAACCTATATCATAATTTTAACCAATTAGCTTATCAAGGTTTGCTAATATCACTGCAAGAACTCCAAAGCCTACCGTTCAATACCAATATCGTGTACGTTGCTCTCCGAAAAACAGTACTGATCCGATTACTCCACCCAGTATAATAACTATACCGTTAATGGTAAAAACCAGTGTAAAACCAGCCTATAATCTTCTTGATTGCCAACATTGGAAGATATATATTCAACCGTTACTTTAAAACGTGATTAAAAATAGGGAAACATGTGAAAATCATGTGCAGCCCCGCTACTGTAACCGGAGCGTTTTCTGCATTATGTCACGGTCCAAATAAATAGGGATTGGAAGGCGCAGAGAGCTGGAAGCCGGAAGCCAGGACACCTGTTTGAAATTACTCTACTCCAAAATGCGCGGGCATTAGAGGGTTGAATTGTTTAAAAAATTATTAAAATCCTCACACTACTCCTTTTTTAACTCCATTCTTAAATTTTTCATAGGCAACTACTGCACTCATCATATTAAATATCCCTTGAGGAACACCTTAATTTTAGCAGTAGTCGTATATCCCCTGCTTACACTTAATGCTGAAAACCGGTGGAGAGGTATGGTTGCCGATTCTTGTAATAATTCCGTTTCCTATGTTTTTATTAACAATTCAACAAAAAATTTGTGGACAATTACCGACGAAAATGGTGAATTCATGCTTCCATTTTCCTTTAAAGAAAACGATTCAATAAGATTTTCCCGCATTGGTTTCAAAACAAAAACAATCAGACTATCAAAAAAGAACAACCCGCTTCACATAATACTTACACCGACTCCGGTTTTATTAAAAGAGGTAAGGGTATCTGCTAAAAGAGACCAAATAGGTATTAGAAACCACAAAATGGCTGAGATATCCAGATCGCCAGAAATAGGAGACGTTGAGCACCGCCAATTACTGGCTGGTATTCCCGGACTTTCAATTCGATCCTACGGAGGACCAGCTGGAATTACAACATTAAGTCTTGACGGTGGACCTGCTTCACAGACCAAAGTTATAGTTTCTGGCTTTGATCTAACCAATGCACAAAATGGTGAAATGGACTTATCCCAACTTCCCGGTCCTTTTGTGGAAAACGTGAGCTATATACCCCAGGATGAAAATTCTTACGGTTCAGGCAAATCTGAAGGTACAATACATTTAAATCCGGGATCAGGAAGGACTAAACTATCTATATGTACCGGAAGTTATGGACATAGTTCTATCTACGGAAATTTGAACCTCCATAAGAATCAATGGATTGGAAACTTTTTAATAGGGAAACGGCATGATGATGGTAACTATCCTTTCAAATGGAGAAATGAACGTTTTAAGCGTGAGAACAACTTCTTTGATCAAAAATTCATATCAGCCCAGTTTAATTCAGTACTTCAGAAACGTGCGTTTCTTCGTTTTCTTTACTTATTGTCTAATCAAAATAGAGGTATTGCCGGACAGTCTTGGAATCCGAGTAAAAACGCTAGTAGGGATGATAAACTACAAATAGTCGGTATCAAATTTGGATGGACTAACAAAAAGGGACATGGTTATATCCAAACTATGTACAGATATTCATGGGAACACTATAAAAATCCAATGATTGCAGTAAATAGTTCTCATAGGCTAAGCACATGGCAGATAATACTGAACCAAGAAAAAAAAATTAACGAAAAAATTGGGGTGAATTTACTTTTTGAAACTAAAAAAGATGGGCTTAAAAGCAAAGATACAAATAATCATTATAGAATTAGTTATAGCACTGTAATCACAGTTCCTTATTACCTATTAGAAATGTTAAAATTTCAACCGGCTTATTGTTACGACATTTCGCCGAATCTATATCATGAAAACACTTATGAACTGAAATTGCTGATATCATTCAATTTTCTTTTTATCAAATCATTAACTCTTCATCAAGGCAGATATTTTCGCTATCCTACCTTTAATGATCTATATTGGATTCCCGGGGGGAACCCAAATTTAAAACCGGAACATACCGATAATATAAGTTTTGATATCAACTGTCATTTAATCCAAGATTCCGATCTTGAAATTTTATTCTTCCATAAATCCAGTGATGATCTAATTCAATGGACACCAATTAGCTCTTATTGGCAGCCTAAAAATATTCAGCATGCAGTCAGAAAAGGATATAAAATAATTTATCGATGGATTAGTTCCAATTTACAACTTAATGCCTTTGCTCATTATAGCAGTAATAGAACCAAAGACTTATCTCCAGGCGATTGCTATGGGAAACCGCTTCGATATGCACCGAAACAAACTGCTGCAGTAGGTATAAATTGGAAGCCGGAACCACTATCCTTTCATCTTCAAGTACATCATACAAGCGAAAGAATATCTATGTATTCCTGGCCAGAGGATATTATACTTCCAGAAGTAACACTCATATTTACCAGCTGTGCATATACATGGAAAAGACCTTATGGAGATATAATTATTGTTTTTGCCGTGGATAACCTGACCGATAAAAGATATGAAACGATTAAGGGCTATCCTGAACCGGGTAGAACATTTAGAACGACAGTTAGCTATCAATATTAAAAAGAGGAGAGAACAGTGAAAAAGTTATTGCTTGTGGTTTTTTTAATTCATGTAATTGTTTTTGCTCAAAATAATGTATTTATTCTGTGCGAGGGAAACATGACTCAATCAAATGCCTCATTATGGATGTTAAATGAAGATTTAAATCAAATTACTGGTCCTATTCATTGGGATCCCAATGCAAATCCTCTCGGAGACGTTGGTCAATCAATGACTATTTACAACAATAAGCTTTTTATCATTATGAATAACTCTAATACCGTGGAAATCATGGATCTATCAAATGAGGTTTCTTATGAAAGTACAATCTCTCTACCCTACGCAGGTCCCCGTGAAATGGAAGTCGTAAATGGCAAAGGGTATCTAAGCTGTTGGCATTTGAATGCAATTCTCGTCATAGACTTATCAACGAATACCTTTTTGGATACTATTTCTGTGAATGGTTTACCTGAAGATTTAATTTACTATGATAATAGACTATATACATCAATCAATATGAATCCAGATTGGTCTTCCGGTAACAGAATTCTAAGTTTTGATATTTCCGGAGATAAGGCTGTGGTAATTGATACTTTTGAGGTTATTAGCGGACCAGGTCAGATTCTATCACATGATGGCAATCTTTTCGTTGTCAGTACTTATTACGATACTTTATGGAATATTTATTCCGGAACATCAAGAATTGATCTTTCTGATGGTAGTGTTACAAAGAAGGATTACGGAGTTACATTTAATTTTGGCATAGATATCACTCTATATCATGGATTAGTCTATCGTACATATAATGGCGGAATCGCTCCTTTAACAGATTCTTTAACAGTGGATATAACTGGTCAAATTGGCGATTTACCAAATGTTTACTCAATGGCAACGTATAAAGACTATATTTATTTCGGGTTAAGCGATTATATGGCTCCCGACGATGTTGTGATTCTGGATTCTTTAGGCAATTTAATAGGTCAGTTTCAAGTTGGTGCAATCCCTGGATCATTCGCTTTCTACGAGGTTTCTCAAACTAATTTAACGGAAGGAGACAACGATTTACAAATTGCCACAGGATATTCACTTCATCAAAATTTCCCCAATCCGTTTAATTCTTCTACAACAATTCCATATTACATTGGGGAAAAAGGCCATGTTACGATTTCAATCTATAATCTTTTAGGAAAACACATAGTCGATCTTGTTAACATGAACCAGAATAATGGCAACAAATCAATATCATGGAATGGAATAAATCAATTCGGAGATGCAGTTCCTGGAGGTATATACTTTTATCAACTTGAGATATCAAATAAAGTTGTTACGAAGAAAATGATTTATTTGAGGTAGGTAAAAAACCTGATCTTTTCTAAAAGTTGTTTATAAAGAACTTCCACACTTCGACAAGGTAT
>JADHYC010000078.1 GCA_016782645.1 Fidelibacterota bacterium
TCTGTTCTTAGTAATACATAGGGCACAAATATCCCGGCCGATCTGTTCACTACACGGCTTTTCTGCGGATTGAGCTCAGCATGCGATTCTATTGGACAATATATCCAACCACCCGGAACCCTTGTTACATCGAATTTACGTGTATCCGTACTATGGTGTAAATCCAACTTATAAATTTCTTCCATTTCTTCCCTGTTTCAACCAGCGTTCTTAATATGCCACATCATTTCAAGACACCATACCCCCCACCAAAACAGAATGCCTGTGAAAAACCCGGCGATCCATGTAGCAGAAGTTAATGATAAGGTATTAATAAGTATAACCACCACCAGCGCTTTCCACCATCTTTTGATATTTGCTTTCAAATCCAATTCAACCTGTATATTGAATCCTTTCGTTTATAGATCTGAAACACACTTAGCAATTAATCAAACTTACCGGCGCAAGGACTTTCTATAAATCTCATCCTTGCGATCCCATTCTCTCATATGTTCCCACACATGAGCCTCCATTGCAAGATGAATAGTATGGACACCCGCCTTTATTTTTTTCCTGCAAATATCACAAAACCCCCAAGCTTTATACGAGGGTTCGATTCCCTTCACCCGCTCAATCGTCGGAAAACAGTCACTAAAAACCACACTATTGACCGGGAATATCCGGTTTTTTTGTTGGTAGAGGATTGTCAATTTTAGTCTGCGCTCTCGTCTGGGGTTTTCATTTACTTGCATCTGTATCCGGTCTGTCTGATAATTTCAGTTTGCATAGACATGTTGAGGTGTTAAAATCCTGCTTTGCCGGTTGATTCTCTGCTGTGTCTTGTGGCTGACATTTCTTAAAAGTGCTTGCTGAATGTCTCTGATTACAATTTTCTTTTTACCAAAATCCTGATAAAGCAATTCATCATCGAAATTTGCATAAATGGCAGTTGTATTGACCGCAGGTAAGCCGTTATTTGTGTGACCTAACCATTTAGCCACCTGAAAGATGTCCCTTGTAAGATAATAAGAAACTACAGCGAATGTATCCCGCAAATGGTGAAAGTGCCGGGTTGATCCGTCGGTTATTTCATACAATCCAAGTTCCTGGAGGTGTTCTTCCAGTTGGCGGTGTTGGCGTTCCTGATATTCTTGATCTTTCTCACGCCCCTACTGCCGGAGTGAATTTAAAAGTGCCTTATAATCTTCATCCATGTCTCTACCTTTCTATTGTTACTTTCATTTGTAAATAAAACAATAAAACGCCAGAACTAAGGGCCCATACTATTCGTTGCGCCCCTTTCATTGAATCCTGAACCGATAAACGCCTAATAAGTACGTTTCTTTGCATTTCTCGATTAGATGTGTACCCGAATCTGTACGGGTAAAGCGGGCAATCTAAATCAGTGCAGTTTTTAACTTCATCATAAGACTCACCGATACACTCCAAACAATATTTTCTTATTATTGAACCTTTTGAACCGCCACCCCTGCCAAGACGATAATGGTAAAGTTTGCATTTGGTCGCCGGGCAATCAGTAGGTAAATGAGTATTGCCCCCCATACAATGAATACAAAACTTTCTAATGGATTGTAATCGGTTTAATCGCTTCATTGATTCACTTTAAGTATAGCATCTTATTTGTTCTGAAAATTGGTGGCAAATAAATTTCCTTACCGCTGCATCGGGAAGCATAATGATAAGGACTCAATCCCAGATTGGGCCAATTATTTATCGGAACATCTTTATTATAATGATTTAGAAATTCAGATAGACAATCACTGATTTGCTGTGCTGCCTTTATTCCATTATAAAGGTATCTGATCTGTTTTAATCTCTTTATTAAAAATTCATGTTTAAAATAATTCGTAAAATCTTTAATAATAGGATAAGAAAAGAACTGGTAAGATTTAGCAGAATAAACCGTGGAAGTAAATTGTGTCTTTAAATTATCATGGAGTATGTTTATCCCTTGAACAGTAGATGGTAATATGATTTTCTCAGGCTCACAGTTAAAATGCTGATAAAAATTAGTTATTATCCATCCGAGAGGTTTTTTGAAAAAATGTGTTTGCATGGCTTGATCAATACCATTAATACCCATGCGTCGATGCCATCTAGTGCTCATTAGACTATCTATTTTGGGAGTTATTGTCGCAACACTTCCGCACGAATCTAAACATATAATAAATGGTATTCTTTTCTTTGTGTTTGTTACCATACCATATATATCCCATACATATACTGTTTGTCCAATCTTTTTACTAATATCAGATCTGATCCGAAAATGGGGGCTGATTTTTTCCATTTCATCAATCGTTTCAGAATCAATGTAATGTCCTTTTTGGTACCTTTTCAGAAGAATATCCAGTCTTACATCTCTTTTAGAAATACCCGCTGATTTTAGAATTTCAAAAATTTTCCCCTCCGAGATCAAAACTCCGTCTTTTTTTAATTCTGTTCCTAACCATTTAGCACCCCTGGATGGATGTTTGAGTGCTATGGCAATCACTTTTCGCTTGGTCTGATCGGATATTTTCGTGGGAAAGGTATGAGGAACAGATGTTCTGGTTTCTAAACCTTTAATTCCCTCTTTATAATATCTGGTTAAAATATTATAAGCGTAGGTTCTTGATATACCTACAATTCTACATGCTTTAGACTTTGGAAGTCCCTGGTTTTCTACCAATTCAATAAACTGACATCTCTTACGATATCCTTTTTCTGTGGTTTCCATTTTTAAATCTGTTCCCTATGCTATTGATTAACTGTTAAAAATTGACTCTCACTCTGAGAGTTCATTTTTGCTTTATATTAAGAAATTTCGCTCACCACTATAGCAACTCTATGGATAAAGTTACACATATTAGTAATAATAATCAAACTTATATATTGACAATTGCAGTATTATTCAGTATATTTCAAACATGATTATAAAACAAAATGCATTTAAACAGTTATTTGAGATGTCCAAGTGGTCAAAAAAGAGATGGTGTGAAGATTTAGACATCTCCTATACACAACTGAGAAAATGGCTTTCCGATGAAAGTATTAACATACATCCTGACAATATCGCCAAGGCTGCATACTTAATGGGATTTGGGATAGCTTGGGAAAATTCAGATAAAATGAAATTAAGATTATTAAAAACTAATTCTGCATATCAAGTTGAAAATATACCAATTCAACAAGGGAACACTGAAAAGAATATAATAACCTATAAAAAAGTTATTTATAAGTATTTGAATTCAGCGGATGTAGCAGAAAAATCAAGTTTTAAGGTCCGATTAAATCAGAGTATAGTAGATCCAACAAGTGGTGGTGGCTACTTTAGCGCACATACCCCATTACCTTTATATCAAGAACCACACAATAAAATTGAAATTACAGTTACCGATAATGCAATGATTCCTGCTTTAAAACCTGGATATAAAGTCACTGCTGAACAAAATATTAATGTTAATGACGGCAATCTTATACTGTTGGTTGATAACTTTGGCAATAAATACATCGGAGAAATGTTTAAGGGAATTAATCGCATCATTCTCTTTAGGTATGGAGCAAATAATCTTTCCTTTGAAAAAGAAGAATATACACATATTTATAAAATTATAAATATTGAACTGCCATAATATCAGATGGAAATAGATACTGTAAAATACAAAGAAAAATGTTTCATAAAATATTGTGCCAATATCACTATTTTGGAAACTCTGAAAAAAGGAAAACCACAAAAAAGTAGAGATCGAAGGTGAAAGAAAGTGATTATAAACAACTAAGAGTTTTAATTGGTGATTTTAAAAAAGGACACCAGAAAGTTTTAATTGGTGATTCTAAAAAAAGACACCAGGAAGTTTTTAATAAAATTTTAACATTATTAGATCCAACAATTGAACTAATTTTAAATAAGTATCACTGCAACCAAGCCATTGAAAGAAATGATCTCAAGCAAGAAGCAATAATAGCAGTACTAAAGGCAATTCCAAAATATGATTCCCTTAAAAATGAAAACCCTGTCCCATACTTTGGAAAATGTATAAAAAATAAAATAAAATCTTTTTTAAGTAAAAATAAGACGGAAATCTCAACACAACAAAAAATAGAAACATTTTCAAAGAAATTCAAGGACGAACACTCTAAATGGCCTTCAGAATCTGATATTATTGAGGGTGCAAAATTATCTAAGAATGTTGTGCAACACTATTTAAAATCTCTTAATCAATCATCTTCTTCCGATGTTAAAGACTCATCCTATAGTAATTGTATTCTGGGTTTTGCAAAAAACCAAATAGCAATTAATTTGGAAAAGAAAATTGGCACTCTAAGAGCAGCTGGATTTAATGATGAAGAACTTAAAATATTCGAATTAAAATTTTCAAGTGAAGATGAAAACATAACGACAAATATTGAAATCGCAAGAGAATTAAATATAACGGAGTCAAAAGTCCAAAGAACCATAAAGAATGCGGAAAAACTCCTTAAAAAGCAATTACCCAAAGAAAAAAATAATATATCTGAAAAATCAAAAATAACATCTACTAAAAAGAGAAAAAGTAACTCGCAAACAACCAAGGATAAAAACCGAAGAAAACCAAAGGAAATAAGAACTATAAGGAGTATTTGTGAAGCACTATATGAATTGAATGAGAATTATTTTGATAAGCTTGATTATTTTGGGAACGGCCGTTTCAATATTAGAGTAAATGCGGAAGTGATTATTTGTTTTAACTCAAATGGAACAATGAAATGCGAATGTTCAGTAGATGAAGATGAAATATCAAATAAGCTACCGGATATAAAAAGGCAACTCCGTTTTTCCGATAGATTTGCGACAGAAAAGATATTTAATCAGGACTGGAAAGATCCTATATATATATCAAATTTACCTTATACTTTTAATCTTGAACGATTTGTTATAGACTATGCCCCTAGCGCAACTAAAAAACAAATGGAAAATTTGCTCAAAGAACTTGGCGTTTACGATAAAACTGGCAGAAAGTATATTTACAGGTACAAAAATAAATTTAAACAAGAATCTAATAGTAGCAATACAATAAAATAAATTAGGGTAGTTAATTAGACAACCCTTTTCGTAAACCTTAGTTAACAACATTTACTTATTAATTAGGGCTTCCTGAAAAAGTGCTTACTGTGTGTAAGACGATATCATCTTTAAATTGTCACCGGTAAAACATATATATTTTGCGTTCCGACACCATTTTATCACCCAATAAAATAGAGACAATAAAAGCCGCCGCAGTGCGGTAGCCATATTCATTGAGAAGATCGCCATCGCAACCCAATTTTCACTCGTCATCTCTGTTTTAGTCATCAACTTTCCTAATCCATAGCGTGTCTTTGCCGTTCCTATTTTGCCTTCCACTTCATTCCTCTCACCCTGCTCTAAAACTCTCAACCGTTCCATTTCACGAGCAACCATATCAAGTTCTTTGGGGGGACGTCCCAACTTCTTCCCGGAGAATCGAATTCCGTGCTCTTTTAGGTATTTACGATTCTCACGGGTACCATAAATGTTATCAGCGATAATGACCTTCGGAAAATGACCAAATCGAATTCTGTATTTGTTTGCCTGAGTAATCAAATCTTTATTCTCATTAAACGGATCCCATCGCAGATGATCCAAATATAGAAACCCGTCAACAACGCTCAGTGACAATTTAGGACCAAATTCTACATCTGCATTAGTTTTACCTCTGACCATTGGCCTGATTTGGGGCTGGTGAATACTGACAATCCGATCCTTTACTGAGTGGACTCCCTTTTGGTACATCTCCTCTTGCTGCCTAAAAATAGTGCGAATCACCTCAAGCCTTTCAAATTCCTTGCGACTTAACACGTCAGGTTGATTCTTTAACACCGCTAACATATTTTCAATATGAGAGAGATTCCGTCGCAAATACTGTCCGGCAGCCGCCGGACTGCCTAATGCCAAGACGAATCACTTTTTTGCTTTTACGTTTTTTCTTAATGATTCGCAGGTAATCCCGGCGGGCTAATCGCCGATAGGTTCTGGGCTTTTGAGAAAACTGGCCGCTCGAGTACAATTTATCAATGATGTGTTCACTTATCTCCCGGGAATCATTGAGTAAATCTAAATCCGTAGGATATTTGATATTGGAAGGGGCAACCGTAGCATCAACAATCAATTTACCCTGATTCTTTTCAGTGTTCGTACCATCCTGTCTATGAGGTTTGCGTCTGCTGCGCTTTATCTCTTTTTCACGTGCGCGTAACTCTTTGAATTTTGCAATGAATATTTCGTTAATGGCTTCTATCTCTTTTGCCTTGAGACGTTTTCGTATCGTTACAAATAAAGACGGATCAAAACAGGGCTTGAGTTGATAACTGGAATAGCCTAAAAAGTACTGTAGATATGGATTCTCCTGAATATCCTGAATAGTGTCTTCATCACTCATCTGCTTATAATGCTTGATGATCAATGCTCCAATGGCAACACGTGGCTTGATCGATAATCGCCCGAAATCTTTGCACATTCTTTTTGTGTATTTTCCCGCCAACTCTTCCCATGGAATCATCCTGGAAAGGTGTGCCCATTTATTGTTGGGATCAAGTCTGCCTGAAAAAGGCAATACGAAATCTTTTATTTCGATTTGATTGGGATCATCAAAATTGACCATTTAGGGCTCCTGTTTGATTTAACCTGTCTGCGTCCGGCGGCTGCCGGACAGGCAGGCAAGTGCAAGGGTTTTGGGAAATATCACCCTAAATGTATGCATTTTTACCTTAAGTGTCAAGATATAAATAATTGTTTATACAATATATTATATGCTTTTTCAAGAGACTCTAATTATTATCTCCAAACATGGGATTTGAATCCCATTTTTAGCTATTTAAGTAAAACTAAGTGTTCGACGTTATTTAAAAATTTAGGAGAAAATATGATTTCAGAAAAATTCAAAGACATTCTCTTCACGATTAAATTTAAGTATAAATACAGGCTTAGAATTAATCCACAAGATCTATCAAAAATCAACATCTATCTTTTAAAAAGGCAAATCCTATGTATCCAAAAGAGCTGACATATTTCTATTTCTATAGCATCCTTATAAAACCAAAGGCAATAAAAACTTTAGGGAACTCAATCTATCTATTACTCTGGTTATATGACAAAGTGACCTACATTGAACATGGTGTTGGATTGGTCAAGGGTGGCCATCCATTCACTTATGTTGAAATCGCTAAAGAACTCGGTAAACACATATCAACTATAACGAACTGGTCCAAAACACTTCTCGATGCCGGATTCATCCACACTAAAAAGGTGTACTCCAAAAGGCAAATGTTCTTCACATTAGGTTATCAGAAGAAGATAAATAATCCAATCCAATCCAAACGGTATTCTAATCGGGTCAATGAAGTCCTTTTAGCTCAACGTCACAGAACAAATCAAAGTGATATTCTCAACCCCCTATGGAAATATCTGGATTTTTCTTCTCTCTTAAGCTCTAACAACTCCGACCATACCACCAGTGATAATCCTGCCGTATCTCTAAAATCCGGTGAGTCTAATAAATATAATACAGATGATAAATATGAAAAGAAAATAAATATATCCGCTGATCAGCAAGAAAATCCTAATTCTATTATAAGTAAAGTCTACCAGAAATACATGAAGAATATTGGTTCTAACCGTTCTAGACCGGATAAAATTGAAGCTGAGTTGATATCCGATGCATTAGAGAATGACGGTGTTAAAATTATCAATGAAGCTATTATCGGCTATTTATCAAAAGTAAGAGAAACAGATAAATGGACTCCTGTTCCCGCTTCTAGATTTTTTCAGAAGAATTTCTACACACGTTTTATCGGAGGCGGTAGACTTTGTCGTACTTATTTTGAGGATGATATTGATTTAACAGGAAATGAGGATGAGCAGGATGACGATTATTAAGGTGTACTGTTTTGATGGTTAGAAAATTGTTTCAAGAAATAATTTTGCGATTAGATAAAATTTATAATGCCGTCTATAAGGTATCAAGCCCGTATCTGAGTGTAGATGAAGCTGCAAAATACCTCAAAATATCTGAATCTTCAGTTAGACGATTGTTGAAAAACGGTAGAATTCCCTATCAAAGAATCAGTATCGGAAATAAGGGCAAAAGTACTACTACTAAGATTCTAATCTCCAAAAAGCAGATAGACTTGTTTGTCTTCTATGGTTCTTCAGAAAATATTTCAAAGAGAGATGCAGAAAAAATAAAGCAATGGATCTGGTAAAACCCAATCAATTCATCCATGGAGATGCCTTCATACATTTTCATCAAATTGATGCAGAATCAGTGAACCTGATTTTTACTGACCCGCCTTATGTGAAGAGCCTCGCCGAACTTTATAAACAGTGGAACCAAAATCTGGATTTCCGGGTTCTGGCCTGGTATTTCAACCAAAACTTGAAACCCACCGGCCGGGTTTGCCTTTTTGCAGATTTTGCAACCGCGGTTGAAATTCAACAGGAGTTTTCCAAATACTTCCGGTTTAACTACTTCTGGGTCTGGGAAAAACCGCTGGGACAGCCAGTGGGGCAGGGTAAAAAACAGCCCATCAGCAATTGCGAACTTTTGTTGGTATTTTCCAAAAATAAAGCCCCACGCAAACATCTGACATTCAATCACAAAGCGATTTCCACGCCTGGAAAACCCTACCAAAAAGAGTTGAAGGTTCAAAACAAAACCCGTAAAATCCATCATTCCTATGAAACAATCAATTCTACCGGTCTTCGTTACCCCAAACAGGTACTCAAATTCCCGTCCAAATGCAATCTCCCGAAAAATGAACGTACCGAGCATCCTTCTCAAAAACCGCTTGCCCTGTGCAAATATATTATTAAGGCATTAAGCAATCCGGGTGATGTAGTTCTTGACCCCTTCGCCGGCAGTGGATCCATTTTGATCGCCGCGAAAGAGTTGGAACGTCAATATATTGGTTTTGAAATCGATGAAGCGTATTTCAATGAGGCTAGGAACCGTTTGACTGGAGCCTATAAAGATGGGAGCATATAAGCATGATGTTCTTAATATTATTGAGTCTGATGTCTGATCTGCCTCCAAGAGTAATATTAAAATTATTAATACCAACTACAATTAAGTGTATTATTAATACTATCATAATATATTTAACAATAACATTGATTACGGTATACGATATTAAATATTTATTGATAATCGGTATACTATTTTCTTGTTATTTCTTTATTTTTAACTAAATTTCAGGAGGAACAAAAAAATGGAAACATTAAAAAATCTTGCAGACTATTTGACCATCGACGAAACCGCAGAATATTTGCGCGTTTGTCAAAGGACCGTCTTCAACTACATCAAGCAGGGTTTGTTAAACCCGGTTAGAATCGGAGGACAAAAGAAAACGGGGCGGGTTTTATTACCTAAAAGTGAAATTACTAACCTATTATCAAAAAATCAGGGGCATTAGTTATGGCATCTTTATCTCAATTGCGTGGAAAATATTACGCCAGAGTATACCTCAGACAGGATGGTAAATACAAAGAAAAGATTATCCCGCTCCACACCACAGACCGATCTATTGCAACAGCTAGATTAAAAGAGGTCAAGCGCAAAGAAAAGAAAATCAAGCAGGGGCTTTCGGAAAACCTGGCTGCGTTCCAGAAAAAACATTCAATGCAATCAGTTATGAAAAAATATATTAAAGATTGTAAACAACGACTTGGTAAAAGGACTATTGAAGTGTACGAATGTGCACTGGAGCATTTATGTCGGGCACTTCCTAATTATGACATTGAAGATCTTAAAAAGGACGATTATATAAAAATCCTTAATTATTTACAGTCAAAATTCAATACAACAACTGTAAACATCCGGTTGAGAGCTGTCAAGACCCTTTTACTTTGGGCCGTTGAAAATGACTATATCAGCAAAATGCCCATGAAAATAAAGCAGCTCAAACAGGAAAAAACACTTCCAAAGTTTTTCTCACCCAAAGAACTGGATGCCATTTATAAACAAATTCTTCAAAATCAGAACTTTGAATTGTGTTCAATCGTTAAGGTTTATGAAAACACCGGTATGCGATTACAGGAACTATTTAATTGTCAGATTGACGGTAACTATATCCACATTACCCGGACAAAAGGAAAAAAGGAACGGATTGTGCCTTTGCCTGAAGAAAATCGACACGATTTTGACATAGCTAAAAATACAGAACATACTCATTCATGGATTTCTCACCAATTCACCAAATATTGCGCTCAAGCAGAGATCGCACCGGGTAAATCACTACATAGCCTCAGACATACTTATGCGCTTAAAATGCTTTTAAAATACGGTAACATCTACATTGTTAAAGAACTTTTGGGACACCATAGTGTTACCACCACCGAAATCTATTTAAAATTTCCAATGGATTACTTAAAACAGATCTTTGAAACTAGAGATAAAGATAATCAATCGTCAGAAAAACTTGATAAACTACCCATTAATAAAACAGTCAATCAAATCCACGCCACTCTACAGAAATATTCTGCTTAGCAAATAACCAATCTCTATAATTAGAGTCAGATTTGTATATAAAAATCAACCTCTTTGTTTACAATAATCAGTGGTAAAATTTTTGAATTAACATACTTAAAATGAATTGCACAGCGTTTTAATTTATAGACGAGAAATCTATTAAAAATTCGGGTTAATATCAAAAAATAGCTGCTAATTGGCAAGTATTTCCTTTAATAGTCTATGTTTCAGTTCTGTATTAAAACCTCTGTGGACTCTAAGCAAATCTTTAATTTTTGAATGGATACTTTCAGCATAATTGGTAGT
>JADHYC010000022.1 GCA_016782645.1 Fidelibacterota bacterium
TCAATAGCCTCTGAAATGGATACTTTAGAAGGAATATCATCAAAATATAAAAATTCACAAATCGCCATTCTAATTATAAGTCGATCAATAATTGCAATACGCTCAAAATCCCAATTCTTTGATTTTTCCTTAATATATTTATCTAATTCTTCTTTGTGCGCTGTGGATGATTCAAAAAGTTCTATAGAAAATTTTTTCAATTCTTCTGAAAGTTCTGATATATCAATAACATCAGACTCAACTACCTGTATGGTATTCTCTGTAAGTTCCTGAGCATACATAGCTTGCAGAGCAACTTCTCGTGCGACTCGTCTCTCTCTCATTTTTCAACAAACTCCAAAGGACAAATATTTCATACATTTAATTTACAATACTTTTAGAAAAATTAGAGATAAAATAATGCAAAATGCCTTTTTAAAATAAAAAAATCCCTTGACTACACTTTTCATCAGGCTTGATTTAGCCTAAGAAAAAAGGTATATTTGCCAAGTTAAATTTCGTTGTTCCTTTGAATAAACTTGAGATAAAAATTAAAGATGAAGTGAACAAATTAAAATCATTTCCCCTCTATGATGTTGGATACACTTTACTACTAATCTCATTATTAAATAATGATAAAGGAGATTTTTAATGGATATAAAACTTAAAAACTTAATAGAGAAAATAAAAACTGAAGGTGTCGAGGAGGCAAAAAAGTCATCTAAAGAAATATTAGAAAATGCGAAACATGAGGCATCTTCAATATTAAAAAAAGCGCATAAAGACGCAGACAATATTATTGAAGAAGCCCAAAAAAGTGCTGGTAAAATCAAAACCAATGCAGAATCAGCTTTAAGACAGGCAGAACGAGATACCGTTCTTGTTACTA
The DNA here is from genome assembly GCA_016782645.1 of Fidelibacterota bacterium. Lineage (GTDB taxonomy): Bacteria > Fidelibacterota > UBA2242 > UBA2242 > UBA2242 > BS750m-G69. Next base: position 869 of record JADHYC010000022.1, read on the forward strand.
AAGAAAAAATAACAAAACTTTTTGATAGAGTTTTTAAAAAAGAGGTAACAAAAACCTTATCGCCTGAATTCCTGAGAGATCTAATCGTAAAAATGATAGAGAACTGGAAAGAAGATTTAAAATTAGAGTTTTTAGTTGGTGAAAAAGATATAGATAAACTAGAAGATTTACTGTTGTCAAAAACCAGAGAAAGCCTTAAAAATTCTGTTACTTTTAAAGTTGATAGTGGGATTTCAAAAGGATTCCGTGTTGGTTCTAAAGGCGATAATGTTTATTATGATTTTACAGATCAGAATATATCGGACTTCCTGCGAGAATTCTTAAATCCATCCATTAAAGAAATTTTAGATAGAGATAATGGATAAGTATTACTATTTCGTCGCACAGCTGCCATTATTATTCTTCGACAAAGAACCGCTCCTGAAAATAGATGATTTCCTTGAAGAGGGTGAAAAATGGTTAAGCCAGAGTGACTTTGCAATTTTAATAAAAGTTGATATAAATGATATTACCATTTGTAAGAACGACCCCATAGTATTGAAAGATTACAAAAAGTCCGAAAAACTTCTTCGTATTGACATAATGGAGTGGAGAAAAGCAAAAAAAATAAATCAAGAATACAAAACGATTAGCTTTCCTGTTTCTATTATCAAAGACGGAAATCCACTTCAGATAGAGGAAAATCTCATGTTATTAAGATGGAATTTTATTGAGGAAATAGAAAGCGACCATCATTTTGATCTTGATTTCATCGTTTTATATTATTTGAAACTGCAGGTACTAAAAAGATTAAAAAGTTTTGACAAAGAAAAAGGGTTGGAAAAATTTAAACAATTTACAGAAATAGGCGTATGAATAAAAAAAATGGCGAAATAATTGGAATTAACGGCAATATGATTACAGTTGCCTTCGATGGAAATATAATTCAAAACGAAGTAGGTTATGCAATTACCGGCAATGAAAAGCTGAAATCCGAGGTTATTAAAATTCAAGGCAATAACGCATTCATGCAAGTTTTCGAAAGCACGAAGGGCTTGAAAGTTGGAGATTCTGTTGAATTTACCGGAGATATGCTTTCAGTACAGCTGGGACCGGGAATTTTAGGAATGGTTTACGATGGATTGCAGAATCCACTGAATGAATTAGCACAAAAATATGGTTTTTTTCTGAAACGCGGCATTAGCTTGGACGCGCTGGATTTTATAAAAAAATGGGGTTTTGTACCAACAGTAAAGGTTGAAGACACTGTCACTGGCGGAAATTCTATAGGTTACGTTGTCGAGGATATCTTCAAACACTACATTTTTATACCCTTTCATTACAAAGGTGAGTATGTTATTAAATCCATTGTCCCAAAAGGCGATTACACAGTAGAAGAAACAATAGCTTTGATAAAGGATAAGCGCGGCTCCGAAAAAGAACTAAAAATGTATTTTGACTGGCCTGTGAAAATCCCCATCATTTCATATAGAGAAAAAATGGTTCCACATGAACCTTTAATAACACAGACCCGAATTATCGATACATTTTTCCCTGTTGCAAAAGGTGGAACATATTGTATTCCCGGTCCTTTCGGCGCCGGCAAGACCGTTCTTCAACAGGTAACCAGTAAATATGCCGAGGCAGATATCGTCATCATTGCTGCTTGCGGTGAGCGAGCAGGTGAAGTTGTTGAGACACTGAGAACATTCCCTGAAATAATTGACCCACGAACTGGAAAATTTCTCATGGACCGAACAATTATTATTTGCAATACAAGTTCGATGCCTGTTGCAGCAAGGGACGCATCAGTTTATACTGCTACGACTTTGGGTGAATATTACAGACAGATGGGTTTAAATGTTCTGTTACTGGCTGATTCAACTTCTCGATGGGCACAAGCGATGCGCGAGTTATCGGGAAGACTTGAAGAGATACCGGGTGAAGAAGCTTTCCCAGCTTACCTCGAATCCAGAATAGCACAGTTTTATGAACGTGCAGGTCTCGTCGAATTAAATAATAGGAAAATCGGAAGTTTGACAATTGGAGGTACCATTAGCCCAGCCGGTGGTAACTTTGAAGAACCGGTTACGCAGTCCACATTAAAAGTCGTTGGTGCTTTTCACGGACTTTCGAGAGATAGGTCAAATGCTCGGCGTTATCCGGCAATTCACCCTCTTGAAAGCTGGACTAAATATAACAGCTTTATTCCGGCTAATTTAGTTAATGAAGCGAAAAGTATTCTCTTCAAAGGAAATGAAGTTCACCAGATGATGTTAGTTGTCGGAGAAGAAGGTACATCGCTTGACGACTTTGAAATATACCTTAAATCAGAATTTTGTGATAGCGTTTATTTACAACAGAATTCTTTTGATAAAGTTGACGGCGCCAGCTCGCCTGAAAGACAAAAGTACGTTTTTAAAAGGGTTCATGAGGTACTCACGAAAAAATTCGCACTAAAAGAGAAACAGGAAGCAAGGCGTTTTTTTAATAAACTAAGACAGCTGTTTATTGACTGGAATTATATTGATATGAAGACTGATAAATTCAAAGTCCAGGAGAAATTAATAATGCAATTGATTGAGGAATATTCAGGTGAGGTTACTGAGTCAACAGAGAAAGTTGTCGGTTCATTTCACGACCTCGCAAGAGAGGTATCAAGTGCAAGAATTTATCCTGCTGTTAATCATCTCGAAAGGTGGTCAAAAAGCTCTGATTTTGCTCCAGGAGGCTTGGTTGATGAAGTTAAAAGTATTTTATTCAAAGGAAATGAAGTACACGAGATTATATTAGATGGTGGTGAAGAGGAAATCCCCATTGGCGATTTTGTAATATATCTAAAATCAGAATTTTTCAATAGTGTTAGTTTGAAGCTGAGCTCTATTGCCAAAGATGATGAAGTCAATTCTCCTGAAAGACAGAAGCATATTTTTACAAGGGTTCAGGAAATAATTACAAGGGAATTTACACTGAAAGAAAAACAGGACGCAACAAATTTCTTTGACAATCTCAGACAATTTTTTATCGACTGGATTAATACGAAGCCAGATAAATTTGAAGATCAAGAAGAATTAATAACAAATTTTATTAAGGAAAACTCTGAAGATGAGGAAAGTATATAATAAAATATTAAGCGTTGCTGGAAACGTTATCACCGTTAAAGCAGGTGACATTTCTTACGAAGAACTTGCGGAAATTACAACTCAAAGAGGCAAATCTCTTGCTCAGGTAATTAAATTAGAAAATGATATTGTTTCTCTACAGGTTTTTGCCGGCAGCCAGGGTATCTCAACAAATGATGAGGTTCGATTTCTAGGAAATCCAATGAGAGTTACTTTCTCAGATAACATGCTCGGTCGAATCTTCAATGGCAGCGGCATACCAAGAGATAAAGGTCCTCTTTTAACAGACAATTTGATCCAGGTGGCAGGTCCTACAGTAAATCCGGCGAAAAGAATTATTCCTAAAAGAATGATCCGTACAAATATTCCAATGATTGATGTTTTTAATTCATTTGTTGTATCTCAAAAGTTACCGATTTTTTCTGTCTCCGGAGAGCCGTATAATGAACTTCTTGCACGCATTGCTCTTCAGGCAGAAGTTGATATGATCATTTTAGGAGGAATTGGGCTTAAGTATGATGAATATATGTTTTTCAAAAACACACTGGAAGAAGGCGGCGCTCTCAGTAGATCAATATTTTTTATACATACCGCTTCTGATCCTATTGTAGAAGGCTTAATGGTACCTGACCTGAGTTTAGCAGTCGCTGAAAAGTTCGCTCTTAAGGGGAAAAATGTACTTGTTCTTCTTACTGACATGACAAACTTCGCAGATGCCTTAAAAGAGATCGCAATTACGATGGAACAGGTCCCGTCAAATAGAGGATATCCCGGAGATTTATACAGCCAATTGGCTGCAAGATATGAAAAAGCCGTTGACTTTGAAGATGCAGGATCAGTTACAATCTTAGCAGTAACTACAATGCCCGGTGATGATGTTACGCATCCGGTTCCCGACAATACAGGTTATATCACAGAAGGTCAATTCTATCTAAGGAATGGACGTATTGAACCTTTTGGCTCCCTGAGCCGATTAAAACAGCAAGTAAATGATAAAACACGGGAAGACCATAGAGCAATTATGGATGGTATGATCCAGTTATACGCTCAGTATATAGAAACTGAAGAAAAGAGAGCCATGGGTTTTAGAATGAATGTATGGGACAAAAAGCTATTGAAATATGGAAAACTCTTTGAATCGGAAATGATGGACTTATCAGTTAATATTTCCCTTGAAAAAGCTCTCGATCTTGGCTGGGAAATACTTGCGGACTGTTTTAATCCTGAAGAAACGGGTATGAAATCCGACTTAATTAATAAATTCTGGCAAAAGGAATTATCTTAATGCCCAAGATCCGGTTGACAAAAAATGAGCTGAAAAAGCAAAAAGAGATTTTAAAACGCTTAAACCGTTATCTGCCTACACTTGAGTTGAAAAAACAACAACTAATTATCGAAATAAGAAGCATCAGAAAAAACATCGAAACAATTAGTGGACAGATAAAACAGGCAGAAAAAGAGATTACAGAGTGGGTGGATGTTTTTGCAGAAGAAATAGATATATTCAATATATTAAGTGTTAAAGAAATAAAAACAACCACCGGAAATATAGCAGGAATTAACATTCCTATTTTTCAAGATGTATTATTTGAAGAAAATCCCTATGACCTTTTTCTAATACCACTTTGGGTGGATAAAGCTCTCGAAGTCTCAAAAAATCAAATAATTCTCAAAGCAAATATAAAAACTCTTAAAAAGCAGATGGAAATTTTAAGAGAAGAACTGAGAATTACCGTTCAACGAATAAATTTATTTGAAAAAGTAAAAATCCCTGAATCAAAAGAAAACATTCGAGTAATCCAGATTTACTTAGGCGATTTACAAACTGCAGAAGTCGTGAGAGGCAAAATCGCAAAAAATAAAATTCAGAAGAAAAAGGAACTGGCTGTTGCATGATTGTTAAGATGCAAAAATTAACACTTTTCGTAAGTGCAAATCATAAAGATGATGCTCTTAACAAATTAAAGAAACTTGGTCTTGTTCATATCCATAATATAAATCAACCAATTTCTGAAGATATTACTTCTATTGAAACCGAGCTTAGTAATGTTGAGAGAAGTCTATCAATTATCGGTCTAAAAAACATCGAGGAATCCGACCGCTCCGTTGACTTTCTAAAAACGAAGTCACTTGTAGAAAATATTATCTCACTTGCAAGCACAAAAGATCAACTAAACAATGTGTTGGAAGAAGAAAAGGGGAAATTCAATTGGTTTCAGACGTGGGGTAATGTTTCTATGTCTGAGATTGAAGAATTAAGAAATGCTGGCATTTACATCCGTTTATATACCAGCGATAAAAGCTATCTGAAAAAGCTTCCTGAAGACAGGATGATATATGTAGTAAATGAAGATAAATACAAAGTTTATCTCGCGTTGGTTTCAACAGAAGAAAATTCTACTCTCGATCTTAAAGAAGAGATAATACCAGCGGATAATTTAAAATCAGTGAAAGATAAAATCGCTTCGACTGAAAAAGAGCTATTGCAGATAAATAAAAAAATAAATGACTTGTCAGAATTTCAGGCTGATATTTTAGCATATCAAGAAAAGATAAAGAAAAGATATGAATTCGCTAATGTAAAATATGGCATGGAAAATGAGGAATCAATCAGTTATTTACAGGGCTTTTGCCCCGAAGAATCTACTGATATTATTAAAAAGGAAGCTGACAAAGAAAGTTGGGGCTATGTTTTTGAAGAACCGGATGACTTAAGTGAGGTTCCAACTTTAATAAAAAATCCAAGATGGATTAAAATAATAGACCCAATCTTTAAATTCATGGGAACGGTACCGGGTTATCAGGAATATGATATCAGCATGTGGTTTCTCATATTTTTCAGTCTGTTTTTTGCTATGTTAATTGGTGACGCCGGTTATGGATTTATTTTTATAGTGCTAACACTTTGGGCACGTCGAAAAATGCCCAAAGCACCATCCGAACCTTTTATACTTATGTATATTTTGGGTGGCGCTACAGTAATATGGGGGCTTCTAAGCGGAACATGGTTTGGTCTAGAAAGAATTGCTCAAATTCCCTTTTTGAAGAAGTGTATTATTCCCAGCATCTCAAGTTTTGATTTATCGAAACATAGTTTCAATGACAATCAGAACATCATGATGCAGCTGTGCTTCCTAATTGGCGCCATTCACCTCACTGTTGCACATTTAACTTCAGCTTTAAGGAATAAAAAATCCCTGAGAGCTTTATCTCAAATTGGCTGGATCGGAATTGTCTGGTCACTCTACTTTCTTGCAGGAACATTGGTACTTCGGCATGAATTCCCAAAGATGGCAAAATGGCCTCTGTTAATTGGATTTTTTCTCGCACTAGTCTTTACAAATCCACAAAAAAATATAATTAAAGGTGTTGCCTCAACTTTAGGTAGTTTGCCTTTGGACATTATCGGTGCTTTTTCTGATGTAGTTTCCTACTTGCGATTATTTGCAGTAGGTTATGCGACAGTAATGGTTGCATACAGTTTTAACACAATGGCGCTCGGTAACGGCATCAACAATATAATCTCAGGCTTCATTGCTGCATTTATTTTATTTCTTGGACACGGATTAAACATTATTTTGGGTGCCATGTCAATAGTTGTTCACGGTATTCGTTTAAATATGCTCGAATTTTCCGGACACCTTGGAATGGAATGGTCCGGAAAAGAGTATAAACCGTTTAAAGAGTGAAACATGAAAAGACTCTATTCGGGAATTGGAATATTCAACTACAAAAAAAATACACACATTGCGTGATACATCATTACACGGAAGTATATATGCAATAAAGTGGCGTGTGTATAGATGTTAGGCGAAATTTAGTTTAATATCGAGGAGGATAACATGACGGCTGAAATTGCGATAATGAATAAAGAGGCAATTGCTCTTGCTGCTGATAGTGCTGTTACAATGAGTCAAGAAAGTGGACAAAAGGTCTTTACCTCAGCTAATAAGCTTTTTACTCTTTCTAAATTTTATCCTGTAGGTATGATGGTTTATGGAAGTGCTAGTTTTATGGGAGTTCCTTGGGAAACTATAATAAAAATATATAGGAACAAATTAGGTAAACGGAAGTTTGGCACATTAAATAAATATGCTGATGATTTTATAGCCTTTTTGGATAATGGTAATCCATTATTTCCCGAGGATCAGCAAAAAAAGTATTTATATGGAAGTACCTTTAGTTATTTTACTCTAATTAGGGAAGAGATCGAAAAAAAAGTAAAATCAATTGTGGAGAAAGAAGGAAAAATTGAGATTGATCAAATCGAGGAGATAACATCTGATGCCATAAAAGAACACTATGATAAGTTGCAAAAGACCAAAATGTTACAATCGATTCCGACGAACTATATTGAAAACATAATAAATAAGTATGGAGACATTATTGATAAAGCAAAAGAAAAAATATTTGAAAAATTGCCAGTATCTACGGGTTCGCTAAATAAATTGAGAAAAATTGCTGCAAGTTTATTTTCAAAAGATATTTTTCAATCTAATATCTCTGGAGTAGTAATTGCTGGTTTTGGAGAGAAAGATACATTTCCTTCACTAAAGTCATTCGATATCGAAGGGATTGTTAATAATAAGTTGAAATATAGACGTAGAGAAAGTTTATCAGTAGAAATTGGTTTTGAAAACAATGCTACAATTATCCCCTTTGCTCAAAGAGAAATGGTAGCAGCATTTATGACAGGCATTGATCCTTATTTACAGGATCAAATAGAAGGTTATTTATCTGAAATATTTGATAAATATCCAGAGATTATTGTTGAAAATATAGAAAAATTTGATTATAATGAAAAAAAGATGCTTAAAGAAAAATTAAAAAAACTGAGCAATAACATATTTAAAAAATATCAAGAAGACATCGAAACTTATAGAACGAAGAGTTATGTAGATCCTGTTATAAGAGTAGTTGCTATGCTTCCGAAGGATGAACTTGCTGTGATGGCTGAGACACTCGTAAGTTTAACGTCATTCAAACGTAAAGTTACAATGGATGAAACGGTAGGCGGACCTATCGATGTCGCTGTAATTTCTAAAGGTGATGGACTCGTCTGGATTAAGAGGAAACATTATTTTAGATCAGAATTAAATCCTCAGTTCTTTGCTAACTACTATAGGGAAGTAAAAGATGGTAAGAAGTAAGAAAAAAAAGAGAGTGTACAACTCGATGATGGAGTTTGAGAAGAAATTTTTCCCGAATTCTTTCAGAAAAAGATTTTCAGAGATGTCTACTGACTCCCGTACTCTGGGGATTAGTTTAGCTAGAGAATCTTTAAATACGATCAAACGTCGGCTAGTGAAATAACTAAACTTCGCCTAACACAGCACAAAAGGTTCGTGCCTTTGGCACTTCGCCCAAATTCCATTTTGATGAACTTCAGATACACTCAAATCGTCAGGCAAAATTTTAACACATAATACAAAGGAGAAAAGATATGGTTGAAGGTTTAGGTGATATGAATTTTTCTCTGGCAATTGCTGCAATCGGTTCTGCGCTTGGGACCGGTGTTGCTGGCATGGCAGCTATAGGAGCATGGAAAAAAGCGTTTGCTCAAAATAAAGCGGCGCCATTCATTCTCGTTGCTTTCGTTGGTGCACCATTGACCCAGACTATTTACGGTATGATTTTAAGAAACGCTATTCAGACTGCTAATCTTCCACCTGAGTCATACACCCATCAGATGATCCTCGGCTTTATTACTGGCTTAGCAATGGGAATGTCAGCCTATATGCAAGGTAAAGCCGGTGCAAAAGCATCTGATGCTCTTGCTGAAACAGGTAAAGGATTCGGTAATTACATCATGGTTATCGGTGTGATTGAAACAGTTGCACTATTTGTAATGGTATTTTGTATGACAGCGCTTCCAAAAGCTTAATAGAGCCGTCTGATCTTCATCTTTAAAATAATAAGAAAAATTAGCCCACGACTTAAGTCGTGGGTTAATGATAAACACCCTTATAAAAATAACAGTTTCAACCTGCCCGACTTTGGTCAGGCGGGCGGTTTTTCCCTCTAAAAATTTATCTTTTTTAAGTGTACTCAAAAATAAAAGAAAAAGAATTCATTCTAAGAATTTGATTTCATTACAAATCAAAAATCTTGCCCGGATTCAATATATTATTGGGATCAAAAGCAAGTTTAACTCTTTTCATCAATTCTACAGTCACAGGTTCTAAAACCATATCAAGATACTTTTTCCTCTTATGACCGATACCATGTTCACCACTGATTGTACCGCCAAGTTCGACCACTTTCTTATAAACTTCTGATCGAACCTCCTCCAGAGTCACTTTCCATTCTTCGATTTCCATCTCAGGTTTCTTAATAATTGTTGAATGGATGTTTCCATCACCTGCATGACCAAAACAGGGAATAAGGACATTATATTTATCAGCAATTACTTTTAACTCAGGTAGGATTTTAGGAATATTTGATAGGGGAACAACTATATCCTCAGAACTTTTAGATGAAGAATAGGCAGTAAGTGCTTCTGGAATATTTCTCCTGACTTTCCACACCCTTTCTTGAGTTGTATAATTATCAGCAACAAGAACATCTATTGCATCGTTTTCAAGACAGAACTCACCAATAGTCTCATATTCTTCTTCCAATTGGGTTTTACTATTCCCATCAATCTCAATCAAAAGCATCGCACCTGCTTCTTCATGCGGATAGGGCTCATTCAGATATTTATATGCAGTCTGCATAGAGAACCTATCTATAAATTCCATAGAGGTTGGAATTATTTTACCATTCCCTATTATTTTGGGAACCATTTGTACTGCTGTTTCCACATCTTTAAAAAGAACCAATAAATCTATTTTTTCAGTCGGTAAAGGTAATAACTTGATTATGATCTTTGTAAATATTCCAAGTGTACCTTCAGAACCAACCATAAGCTTTATAAAATCATAACCTACAACATCTTTTACCCTCTTCCCTCCTAAGTTGATAATGTCACCCTCCGGCGTCACAACTTCCAGACCCAATATATATCGCCCTGTTACCCCGTATTTAACCGCTCTCCCTCCACCTGCATTCTCTGCTACATTTCCTCCTATAAAACAACTCTCAACACTCATCGGATAACCGGCAAAAAATAACCCATATTCTTTAACCTTTTCATTTATATCATTCGTCACAACACCCGGCTCAACAACTGCCATCAAATTTTCTTTGTCAATCTCAAGTATCTCATTCATCCTCTCTACTGACAATAAAATTCCACCATAGAGCGGAACAGCACCACCTGATAATCCACTCCCTGCACCTCGTGGCGTAATAGGTATTCTCTCTATATTTGCAAGTTTCATTACATGAGAAATCTCCTCAGCGGTTCGAGGTTTGATAACTACCTCTGGCATTTTTGCATAACTCTTCTCTACTATCTCATCATGCGAATATGGTTCTAATTTCTCAGGATCATCATATACAACATATTTTGCACTAACTATGTCTTTAAGTTTGTCAACTATTTCTTGTGTTACTTTATTATATGTACAATCAGACACTTTATAACCTCTTTAATTTATTATCTCTATTTCTCGAAATCTCGGTAAGTCAACAAATTTGTAAATCTTTTACCTTTACAGATTAAAAATCTTGCCCGGGTTCAATATATTGTTTGGATCAAAAGCAAGTTTGACTCTTTTCATCAGCTCCAATGTAACTGGTTCTAAAGCCTGCCCAATGTATTTTTTCCTTTTATGACCAACTCCATGTTCACCACTGATTGTACCGCCAAGTTCAACAGTTTTTTGATACATTTCCGTAAGTACTTTATCCAGAGTTTCCTCCCACTTCTTATCATCCATCTCAGGTTTTTTGACAACTGTAGCGTGAAGATTTCCATCTCCAGCATGACCATAACAAGGAATAAGAACATCATATTTATCGGCAATTACTTTTAACTCAGGTAAGATCTTAGGAATATTAGCCATAGGAACAACTATATCTTCCAGGGTCTGGATTGGCGAATACACTTTAAGAGCCTCAGCAATATTTCTCCTGACTTTCCATACTCTCTCTTGAGTTGTGTAATTATCAGCAACAAAAACATCTATCGCATCATTTTCAAGACATAGCGCACCAATTGTCTCATATTCTTCTTCCAATTGGGTCTTACTATTCCCATCAACTTCAATCAAAAGCATAGCGCCTGCTTCTTCATGTGGGAGATGCTCATTCAGATACTTATAAGAAGTATGAAAAGACAATTTATCCATAAATTCCACTGCTGTCGGAATGATCCTTCCATTTGTCATTATCATCGGTACCATTTTTATCGCTGTTTCTACATCATTAAAAAGAACTAGTAAATCTATTTTTTCAGTCGGTAAAGGCAACAACTTGATTATGATCTTTGTAAATATTCCAAGTGTACCTTCAGAACCAACCATAAGCTTTATAAAATCATAACCAACTACATCCTTTACCCTCTTCCCACCTAAATTGATAATGTCACCTTCCGGAGTCACTACTTCCAAACCCAATATATATCGCCCTGTCACTCCATATTTAACCGCTCTTCCTCCACCTGCATTCTCTGCTACATTTCCTCCTATAAAACAACTCTCAACACTCATCGGATAACCGGCAAAAAATAACCCGTATTCTTTAACCTTTTCATTTATATCATTCGTCACAACACCCGGCTCAACAACTGCCATCAAATTCTCTCTATCAATCTCCAGTATCTCATTCATCCTCTCTACTGACAATAAAATTCCACCATAGAGCGGAACAGCACCACCTGATAATCCACTCCCTGCACCTCGTGGCGTAACAGGTATTCTCTCTCGATTTGCAAGTTTCATTACCCGAGAAATCTCCTCAACGGTTCGAGGTTTGATAACAACCTCAGGCATACTTGCATAACTCTTCTCTGCTATCTCATCATGCGAATATGGCTCCAATTTCTCAGTATCTTCATAAATCACATATTTTGAGTCAATTATCTCTTTAAGCTCATCAACTATTTCCTGTGTTACTTTATTATATGTATAATCAGACACTTTAAAAATCCCCTTATTTGTTTCTTTATTGTTTCAATGCTTCTAATTTTTTTGTTAAAACAGGTAAAACTTCAAATAAATCAGCAACGATTCCGTAATCCGCAACCTGAAAAATTTGTGCTTCAGGATCGCTGTTAATTGCAACAATATTTTCTGCTGTTTTAATACCTGCAAGATGCTGAACTGAGCCTGAAATACCAACCGCCATATAAAACTTCGGACTAACCGTTTTTCCGCTTAATCCGACCTGATGAGGATAAGTTGCCCATTTAAGATCAACAGCTTCCCTCGAAGCACCCACAGCTCCATCCAATAGTGCTGCAATATTACGTATCATCTGAAAATTCTCTTCTTTTTTCAAACCTTTACCACCAGAAATTACAACATCAGCATCCTGGATGTTGGCATCTTCCTCCTGATTAATTTTAAAATCCAATTTCTTGATCCTGCTTTTTAAAATTGATTTGTCAACTTTTTCATAAATAATATCACCGGTTCGACTATTATCAGGAACCAGAGGTTTATTTGAATGAGGTCTTACGGTCGCCATCTGAGGTCTATACTTCGGAGTCATTATCGTAGCAAGAATATTTCCACCAATAGCAGGTCTTGTCTGAATAAGATTCCCGGTCTCCTCTTCAATATCTAAATCAGTACAGTCAGCTGTAAGTCCGGTAATACATTTAATAGCTACTGCCGGCATAACTGTTCTTCCAGTAGTAGTAGCACTGGCAATTATTATCTCAGGATTGTATTTTTGAATAAGTGAGGCGACAGTATTAGCATAAGGCTCGGGGAGAAAATATTCAAGCGACGTGTCTTCTATTACAATAACTTTGTTTGCTCCTCTATAAATAAGTTCCTGAAGGCCCTCTTTGTCTATACTTTTTCCCAGAATAATAGCCACAAGTTTAACATTTCGTTTATCTGCTAAAAATCGCCCTCGTGTTAACAGCTCATAGGAAACTAACTTAATTTTTCCATCTTCCTGTTCACTTAAAACCCAAACATCTTTGTAAGACATGTTTTATTCCTCTTAGATAATCTCTTTTTTCTGTAAATATTCAATCAAGCCATCAACAGCTTTATCCAATTCACTTTCATTTTTCGGCATTAATATTTCACCACCCCGGCTTACTTTTGGTTTTGAAATTTTCACTACCCGTGTAGGAGAACCTTCCAGACCGAGATAATCCTTTTTCGCTCCTATATCATCAGGACCCCACGTCTTTATTTCCTTCTTTTTCGCAAGTAATTTCCCTCTCATCGAAGGTAATCTCGGATAATTTATCTCTTTAATAACTGTCAACAGGCAAGGTGTCTCAATCTCCAGTATTTCATATCCCGTTTCAACCATCCGTTGAACAATCATACTGTTTTCATTCACCTCTTTAATGTTACTAACATAAGTAGTGAAAGGAATATCCAGCCATGCAGCGATTCCGGGACCAACCTGACCTGTATCTCCATCCGTTGCTCTTTCGCCACATATTATCAGGTCATACGGATTGAACTTTTTAATTGCCTGAGATAAAGCGTATGAAGTCGCTAAAGTATCCGAACCGGCAAACTCTTTATTAGAAAGAAGAATTCCATCATCACAACCCATAGATATAGCTTCCCTAATAGCCATCTCAGCCTTCGCCGGTCCCATAGAAATGACGAGAATCTCGCCACCATGTTCCTCTTTAAGGTTAACAGCCTCCTCAATCGCGTATAAATCAAGTGGATTAATTATAGACTCAACCCCATCTCTAATCATAGTGCCAGTTTCCGGGTCCATCGAAACATTACTGGTTTCAGGCACTTGCTTGATAGGCACAATTATTTTCAACTCTATCTCCTTTTAGTTCTTATTTTTTATCAGGAAGTCTCGATTTCATCCCTTCAATTAGTTCTTCAATTTCATCAAATTTAGAACGAATCTTTTCAATTAGCTCCCTATCTTTTTCCTGTTTTCTCTCAGAATTCGTTTCGCTAATTCTCACCTCTATATTAAACTGCTAATTTTCCCGGAAACTTAGATAAGATCAATTTTAAATACTACTACAACTATTTTATAAAAGCGCATTGGATTTACAAAAATCATTTACAAAAAATTCTTATCACTTTTAAGCAGGTAATATAAAAATTTCTATGCCATAAAAAACACTATATTTTGTAGTCGGGGAAACTTCTAACACAATGAAAAAAATAAAATGTTCCAAGAGACAATTTCTTAATAGAAAACCAAAAATGGTAACTTCCTACCAAACAGAAAAGTATATAGGCAGAATGATTTGATTAGTACATTACCACAAGATTTTTAGTCCGACATTCTATTTAGTATCCAACTTAGGATGTTCTAAAAATACTTTATCAAATAAACAATATCTATTATCAATCGAGGAAAAGATCAATTTTTCAAATACTGGAAAGACCAATCCCATTTACTCGTAACACTACAAAAATATGAAGTCCCATCCCAAATAGAAAATTTAGAATAGGAGGATAAAGTTTCAGAGAACGTACCTCGCGTTCAATTAACAGGTTATGATACCTGAACCAATCTTTCCATTCTTTTGCCGTATTGTAGCGATATAAACAAGGAATACCATAGGGTAAATTCCGCGCCCAATCAAAGAGAGAAATTCGCAGTTTTGCGAATATACCCTCAACCTTGTGGTCTTTGATAATGATCAAACGTCTTGAAACTCGTACACATTCAGCAATTAAATTGTGAGGATCTGGTTCGTGATGCAAGACATCAGAGAGGATAACGATGTCAAAAGAATTATCTTGATATGGAATCTTACAACCGTCATACAATTCGATCGGTACATGTTCAATAGCATGCTTAACCAGTTCCAATCCTGTAACTTTAACCCCAGGCAGGCAGTATGGAGATTCCATGATTGCCAGACCCAATGCGCCTGAACCGCAGCCAACATCAAGTACACAATCACCTTCACGAAGGTGTATCGTAATATGTTTCACGAGTTCTCTAAGACGTGATTTATTTATTACTATTGGATACAGAAGTTTTATCAGTAGAGCCAGTAAAGCTTTAATAGGTTTCATATATCAGTATCCCATTTATTTCCAGAGTCACCTTGATATTTGATATGTGCTATACCCAATGTCAAATCATTTTTTCAAATTTTGAATATAATATTACTGTCCTTTTTAAACTGTGTTAATTACTGTAAATTATCTCATAACTATCTTGAATTTATTCTTTGCATTATTTGTTCATAATTTTTAATTGTATATTCTAATTCTTTACTTTCATTATCTATATCGAAGCACATTTCAGGAAACCTTGTTCTCACACCTTTAACTTCGCCACAAAATATCGAAGAAAAAATCTCACCTATTCTGTCTAATGATAAATATTTTACAATATTAGTGCTAAACTTGAAAGGGACGGCAACATATTTTAAGTAAGCCTCTCGTGCTACAATTTCCAAACCTCGAACACCACATATCCTTACTGCCTCTACTATGATACGAAAAATACTTGCGATTTCTTCTTCTTTGTGTTCTGATACAGCAACTTTTCTTAAATTAAAAAATTTGTCAACTAATCTTTTATTTTTTACCTTATTTGGTTTAGCTAATGCAACATTTCCCAATTTTATTTGTCCTTCTCTGAACATCAAATAGGGCCATTCAAATCCTATAAATAAGTTTTCAAAATCTTCCTTCAAACAGTAAGGTACTATTAAATCTGCATCGGGAGCATTTAATATAAAGTTTTCGATAGCCGTTGTATTTAAAAAAGGAACATCACAGTGAGAATACAAGACTTGTTTTTCCAGAATTTTAGAATTCTTAGTATGGTTAAAAGCTTCTATTGCATTAGTGAAAAAACTTCCTTTTTCTTGTATGATCTGACATTCCTTTGTTACAGAAACTATTTTCTCCAGCTCTGGTTTATTCCCGATTATATATATTGAATCTATCAATGAGCTCTTTGACAGAGCATCAACAACTATGTTGCCAAGGTAATTATCATTAATCTTGGTAAAAAATTTGTTCTTACCTCCGATTAATCGCTTTTTCTTTTTAGGATTTCCTGCAAGTATGATAGCTTCTACCATGATAAAAACAATTGCTTAATATTGTTTATAAAGCTGCTGATGAATTAGACGAAGTTTGCAAGCATATTCTCATTTCTAAGATATTTTCGTAACTCTAATATTTACATGAAAAATAATTATGGTCACGGATACTGCAATAAAATTCTGTTTCGATTTCAATTTTTCATAGAAATCCAAATTTACTATTGATATACTGAATAAACCATTCTTCTATAGTAAACTTTTCAAAAACCATCCTTTTCAAATTCTATCAGCTGGTATCCTTTTTGCCTGAGCCCTTGTATAAATGGTATAAGATTATAAACTGAGATAAATAGCTATTTCTTCTAATATGCATGATATCATTCTTTATAGAACTGATTAGCAAGAAATTTATAGTTTAGGTATAAACCTTCCTTTCTTTGAAAATTCCTTTTCATATGCCCCTTTTGTAATTTTGTTCATTAATCTTTCTTCTTTAATCGCTCTATAATAATTTTGTGTAAAAGTTCCTACGAAAAATATTAAAAAAATTCCAATGTTGCTCGTAACAAAAGCAGTTCCTAAACACATCAACGATTGACCTAAATATATAGGATGCCTTACAATATTGTAAGGAAATCTTTTTTCAATCATAAAATCATTACTAACACATGCGTTAAAACTCCAACAATTTTTTAATCTCATACGAGCTATAATTGCAAAAGACAGTCCAAAAGCAACTAAAACGGCACCAAGCATTTTTTGATACGGAAAAACTACATCTATTTTGCTAAATTCAGTTATATATAAAACGATTGTAATTATTCCTGTGACATATAAACCACCATAATAACTCTTGTTAGAATACTCTTTCTTCTGTTTATTATCTTTTACACTAAAAACTATAAGAAATATTAGCCAAAGTAGCGTAAAAATAACCCAACATCCAATAACAAAGAAGTCTTCCCACATTTTTTTCCTCATTCATTTTTTTTTATAGACACTCATTCTTAGTTTCCTTAAAGCTGTGTCACATTATGTCACTTCGTTAATCTAATTCCAAATTATTCCACGAAATAATAGTATAAGACCTTGTTACAACTATGAAAATCGATGACGCCTTTTCTATCATGTAAAAATTTAGCCCAACATTTTCGAAATATTTGAAGATTTTTATATTCTTTTAAATCCTTCTCAAAACTCATAAATAGTTGATTATTGTCTGATATTCTATCCTATTAATCGCTGTCTAAATCCCATACAGGAAAAATATTTCAATTTGCTTTTTAATGATATAAATAATGTTTATACACTTCATTTCAGTTAGTCTTGATAACTGTTTAGAATTGTAACAAATATCAATTTTTGTTATCATCCCGATATTTCATTATAGCTTCATGCAATCTTAGAGCTTGAACAATAAAAGTCTCCAACCGCGCTTCAATGATCTGTGGGAACGGGCTCCCGTCACTCTCAATAGCCAGGAAAGGCATATTGGGTACCTCGCTCGTTACCTGGTCAGTCATTCTATCTTTTCTGAATCTTATCAAATGCTCCCTGTCCATCTTTATGTTCAGTATCGACTCACTAAGTCTATTGGGCATACATCCAAACGGACCAATAGCGATTGCCCCGCAGAATTCTTCCCCGACTTCTGCCAAAGGACCACCAATAGTGAGGATTGCTTCACCGACCAGTTTCCGTGAAAGGAAGTTCTCTCCTGCTTTGATAACGTGATCTATATCAATAATTCGTGGTATGTACCATCCTGATTCAGCCATTATAGACTTAACTTTCTTCTCAATCCTCACCATTATTTTATTTTTTATTCTCTTGATTAGACGATCCTTAAATCCTAAAATCCTATCGGTCAATTTATTTTTAACCAGCCATTCAACATAATAGAGCCATTCATGAAGGGGTGCCACATGAGACACAATTCCACTTTCGGCTAGTCGCTCAGGAAGCCATCTACGCGAAAGCCCTTCTTTGCGCACATATATTTCGCCAACAATTAAAGCCTGAGGTACCGCTGAAAGTGGCATTTTTTTGGGTATTCTCCTCAATTCTATAACAGATTTTCTAAGAGCCTCTTTTAGGCTATTTGCTCCTTTTTCAAGACTCTTGAGAACATTTAACCAAATCTTTTCAAGTTGAAGATGAGCACTCTTTATATCCTCAGCAATAACCAGCATAGCATTATATATATCTTCAAATATATCTGCTGTAATTCCGGCATACCAGGCAAGAGTTAGGAAATCCCTCCCCAGTTCTTCATAGGAACTATCTATTGACAGTGACATGAAAGCAACGTTCCTGATCATATGATTTTTTACAAAATCGCGCATAAAAATCTGATATTGACCAAATCTGCAGGGCCCATTGGCAGTGGGCATGAAATAGACTGTGATTTCGTCTTCCGATCTCCTGTCTCTAAGATATTTTAAGAGAGTGCCGGTAGTCAATTGAAGCGGCAGACATTCCTTGCATAGTGTGTTACCGCGCCCTAATTTTAAATCCTCTTCATCCATAGCAGGAAGTGCAAGAGCATTAACACCCAGGTGTTTCATAGCTGCGGTTATTGCTTGAGTTGCAAACTGCCCCATAGATGAAAAAACAAGCTTTACATGACGGTCAAATAGTGATACTCTATTACCCTCCGATGTTGTTATTATAACTTGCTTCTTTTCAACTTTTATTGTTGCTGGCTTATATAATCCAACTCTCTTTTTATGTATCTTCTTAGCACTTTGCAGCTTTCTATAGCGTGCGACAATGTCTAAAAACGCTTCAACACGGGTCTCAAGTCCGGCATCAGCAGTATGATTATCCAACTCAAGCGTCAGTGATGGCTTCCTCTGCATTATATCTCTAAAATAACCTATAATAAACGAATCTGGACCACATGCAAAGTTTGTGATAAACGTTCCAAACAACTGGGGATGATTCTTAATGGCTTCAGCACCCTTAAGTATCATCTGTCCCATCGACCAGTACATATGTTCCTTAACCGGATATTGCTTCAAGCCAAGGAAATCGATAGGAATAATTGAAACACCTCGTGAGGCAAACTTATGAGGAATACCCTTGTTTGCTTCCGGCACAAAAGCGTTATATGATCTTCCAAATAATACTACTCCAATCCGTTCAGGCTCATTTTCAATTTCTTGAATTGTGCTTTTTCCAATCTCTATCATCTGCTTTTGCATCTGATTCTGTATCTCCCATGCCTTATTAAAAGCCAATGCAGCTTTCTTCTTACTTACCCCTAAATCATATGCAATAGAAGTAAAAGATTTTTTCTGCTCATCCTTTCCAGCATCAAAATCGATGAATGGAGAAATGAATTTAGGACCTTTAATCAACTGTTTTTCAAAAGTACTCTGCAAGTAATATGGTTCTCCCTGTAATAGCGGACATACTTTTGATGGAAAATATCCATTTTCTATATGCACTCCCTTAATATGAGGTATAAAGATAAAATCCGATCCGATATCCAGCAAATTCTTAAAAAAGCCGTGTGAAATTTCACAAGGAAAACAAAAAGGCGCTGAACATTGGTTAATCCCTTCCTGATCAACCACCGAAGACAAAACCGACCGGAACCCCAGTTCCTTAAAGAAATGAGAATACAAAGGATAGTAGGTGTTAGTCAAAAAAGAACGTGAAATTCCCACTGTTGGAGCATCTTCTGGAAGATCAGATAAATTTGGCGCAAATTTCTCAAATACCATCTGCTGACGCACAGCAACCAGATCATGTTTAGCATGATCAACCTTAATCTTATGACGGATATTATAATATCTATTACATGAACCACCAAAAGGATAAGTTTTATCATCAATCATAATTCGATTAATAGAACATCTAATATCGCATTTTTCCTTACCACCGGTACATATAATCGGTTTCTTATATTTTACTTCTCTATTCACCAAAGTCTCTAAATCAAACATTTGCTCCTTCATTAAGCCCTGGTCAAGCCGGTGCTTAACTTCAAGCGCAACACCATAAGAACCCATTAAACCTGGCTCCGGTGGGACAACGATCTCCTTTCCAGATAAAGCTGCCATTGCTATCGGAACTGCGCGATTGTAACATACACCACCCTGCATAAATACTTTCTTCCCCACAGGGCGTGCTCCCTTAACCCTATTTACATAGTTCATACAAATGGAATATACTAAGCCCGCTACAATATCGTCCTTCGGAATACCTTCGTGGAATGTATTCTTAATATCCGATGATATGAATGCTGCACACTGATCATTGAAATTCGGAGGTCGATTTCCTCTCATAGCCCAGTCAGCAATATCCTCCATTTCAATGCCCAAAGTCTCTTTCGCAGATTCTTCCAGGAACGATCCTGTGCCTGCCGAGCAGGCTTCATTCATGGCATAATCACTTGCTACACCATTTGTTATAAATGTATACTTTGCATCCTGACCACCTATCTCGAATATAGTGTCTACTTCGGGATCAAAATGAAGTGCTGCCGTTGCATGTGCTATTATTTCATTGATTACTCCATCAGTAAGTGCAAAAAGTCCAGCTATCTTTCTACCAGAGCCTGTAACACCCAGACCACGAATTACTATTTTTTTGCTATTCAGCTGATCGAGAATAGTCTTGTAACATTTTCGCGATGCTCCGACCGGATCGCCATTTGTTCGAAGGTATTCACTGGCAAGGATCTTCAGATCTGATTCCCGCAACAATACAATTTTTGTTGTTGTTGAACCAACATCAAGACCCAGAAGACATCTATCACCATCTTTAACCGTTCCACGTTTCATCTGTGTAAAGGTTACCTTATTCTCAAAATCACGTAATGGTTGATGATAATCGAATTGAGTCATATGTTTTGTAAAAAGTCCGCTTAAATTATCAACAGTCTTTGTCTTATTTTCCATTGCCCAAAGAGCAGCTCCTAGAGCTTCAAAATATGCAGCCTCTTCTGGTATAATTAGATTTGTAATTTCACGATTAAGGTAGTCAATCATCACCTTGTTCTTGGTGGCACCCCCAACTATCATGATATTCTCTTTCGGAATGTTCTTAAGTAATTCGAGTACTTTATTCGCCATCATCTGGCATAAACCAGCTACCACTTTACCCTTAGGGACACCTTTGTTAGTTGCATGTGTACAATCGCTCTTACAAAAAACAGAACATCTTCCGGACACATGATGCGGCTCTTCATTTTGAGCATACTTGATTGCTTCTTCCAGACTTACATCCATTCGCCTTGTCTGCTGTAAGAAAAACTCTCCAGTTCCGGAAGCACATTTATTTCCTGTAAAGACTTTTCCTATTTTCCCGGAATCATCAAGTTTGTAGACAATGAATGTCTCACCACCAGCACTTATAATTGCTTTACAAGGCTTGCCATCATCATTAATATGTTTCAGGGCATATTCACTAGATAACGGCTCTGAGATATTTGTTAAGTTCAAGAACTCCTTAAATCTCCGACCGGTAACAGCAATTGAATCAACTTTTTTCAGGTTAAATTGTCTAAACAGATCCTTAACAACCTGTTTGGGATTTCCTTCATGGGCATAAGAATGAATAGCATTTATTCCTATTGTCCTTCCGTTCTTTTCAACATCCACCAGGGTTATCGTTGATGCTCCAGTACATAGACCTATTGAGCGCATAAAATCAAATCTCCATTAACATTTATTCATAATATATTTAATACGGAGAATAATCACTAACATAAAAAATTGTCGTGTTCAGGATGAGTGAACAACTGAAGTTTAGGATAGATTCATTTTCAATTTCTAAATTGTCTCGCCCATTGCATATCGAATAGTGGTAAAAGATGCCACTGCGTTCCAAAAGGATACTCTCCAAATACAAGCTTGTAACCCAACATTATTTGAAATTTCTTGCTCTTATTCCAGATGATTAAACTCTTATGCTCAAATGCGAAATTTTCATCTGCACCAGGTAGTAAAAAGATATCAACATCGGTCATGTAAGCAAATCGTGAAGTCAAATTCCCACCTATATCTAAACCAAAATTTACGCCATATCCATTATAGTACACTCCAAGGCGATGAAAAACAAGGGGAAGATCAATTGTAGTTCGCTCATCTAATTCATCGAAAGCAGCAGCCAAAGACAATCCTGCTTTTCCAGTTATTAGGAATGATGGGCTGAATTTTCTTGTCAGCAAAACCTCATTTTTCAGTGAAAACAATTGAGGAATATCAAATTCCGGTGAAATGATCCCACCAGTTCCTTTTCTTGAAATTATTCTCAGCAACGGTGTGGGATAGGTTAAATTATGACGGGATGCAAAATTCCAACCTGCAAAATCTCTCCAAGCTTTTTTAATTGTAATATTCGGAATTAACAGGTCTAAGATAGGGTGTGTAGACCATTCCAATGTTTCAGTCTGACCGTACCTTAGTGGTTGGAATAAGCCGATTTCAAAATACCCTTTTGGTAAAGTATAGGCAGTGCCAGTCGACCACAAAGCATTCATAGGAAAAACATATGCTGTAAAAAATAAAGCGAAAAATATAACATAAATCTTTTTTATCAACTTCATTGTGTCACCACTATTTTTGCTGATACAGGTACATGATCCGACAACTCGAAAGTACTCTGATGAGTCGAATCGGACCCAGCCACCCAATCACCGTTAGTAAAAAGGTAATCCAACTTACGATTCCAGGGATTAATAGGAGTCACTACTGTTGTATTCACTACGCCATATGTAAAATATAGAGAATTATCCGCCAAATAATTGTTTATCGGAACAGCAGGTTGATATGAGGCGTAAAGGTCATCAAGCCAGTCTTGTTCATTAGTGAAGTCGCTCCCGTCGCGGCATTCTTCCTGATCATCTCCAGAACACCGATCCTCATCACAGTAATTGGTGGAATCTGATCCTGGAGGAAGTTCGTTCAGGTCTCCTCCAGCTACTAACAAAGCACCTGGTATTTCAACGATTTTGTCCATTTCTTCTTTAAAGCAATCAATCTGATCTCTCTTTGTGTAATCGGTGGAAAATGCAGCGGCATGTATATCTAAAACATAGAAGTTTTCGTGATTGGGAAGTCCAATTTTAGCTTTTATCATACAACGTCTTAGATAAAAATATTGGGTTAGAGCATCCTGATCTCCTCTTAATGACAAAGCGATGCGCTCTACATCAGTAATCTTCCACCGTGATAGAATAGCGCCGCCCATATTCATCCGACCAAGACCGTCACTGGGAATAAATTGCGATTGCCACATAGAAGCATAAACCCCATAATTAAAATATGTATGATCCAGTAACCACTGAAGCTGATCAATGTACGCAGAACGTTTAGACTCAATATCAACTTCCTGCAGGAGTAGGATATCAGGCTTTATCTGACAAATATAATCGGCTATTGCTTCAAGGTTTTTAGTAACCTCCTGTTCAGTCATAATAACCCTGTCACCACAGCAGTCCCCAAACCAGTGAATTCTACCAGCACCAAATCTTATGTTCCATGTCATGACAAGTAATGTATCTACATCAGATGATGGCTCAATAATATTTCCAGCGGTGTACAGAACAGCATCCTCACAATCCTCAAACTTTGTAACAATTGGCTCACAAGACCAAAAAATTAAGAAGATTAAGATTAGCAAAATTAAATTTTTTAAAATGCGAAATTTCATATTAAATACCTCCATAATTAGCACAAACCTTTGTTAATGAACCTCCCCAATGCAAGCCTAGGGAAATTTTGTAATTAAATATCATCAGAGATCAAGTTAGTATCCGGGAAATATTGCTCAACTATTTTCTCGTTAGTGCAAGAACTTCTTTGACCAACTTTTCAATTCCAACAGCTGCTTCAGAGATTCGATTAGCCAGCATATACGCCGGTGTTGTCACAATTCTATTCTCGGTATCCACTAAACAATTATCTACAGAATATACTACATGGGTAGCTCCCATTTTTTCAATAGCCGTTGCTGTTTCAGCATCCGATCCAATAGTAACCTTCAGATCAACTTCTTCACCTTCAAGAACCTTAGCAATAAGAGCCGGTGCAATACATATAAACCCCATAGGAATACCTGCCTGGAATCCTTCGAGAACAAAACGCTTTACATCTGGATTTACAGAGCATTTAACTCCTTTTACAGCAAAATCGCAAAGATTCTTAGCTACCCCGAAACCACCAGGAAAAATGATAGCATTAAAATCGGTAGCTTTAGCAGTGCTAAGATCCTTTATATTTCCACGGGCAATTCTAGCAGATTCTACAAGAACATTACGGGATTCATCCCCCTCAACTTCTCCTTTAAGATGATTAACAACATGCATTTGATTAATATCAGGAGCAAAACATTGGACTTCAGCTCCGGCTTTATCTAACGCTAAAAGTGTAATTACAGATTCATGAATTTCTGCTCCATCGTAAAAACCACATCCAGCGAGAATTACAGCAACTTTTGACATTTTTACCTCCTCATTTATTAAAAACTATTGCTAATATCCCATAGTGTTTATACATCCCACCCCGTTGGGGTTTATGGATAACTCTATTTCTTTTTGCTACAGGCATTTTCCCATAAGGGATGTCTTCAACACACTCCTTTGGAGTTGGAATTCACTTTATAACTCAGTCTCTACAAATAACCCACTCATTCGAGATTGGAATTCTATCTCTTTTATCAGTCCCAAAAGGACGACATTTCTAATCAATAATAATCCAATAAGGCATTATCATATGAGCATTTTCACTACAATTCATTATCCATGTATTAAAATACATTTTCGCCTGTTTATATTCTGAAGGTAGCAATCTCTCAAATGTTAATTCTTTCGAATAAAAATTACTAAATCCGATTTCAATAAAACTGTGCCACCATTTTGGTAATACCTTTACCATAACTTCTTTATCTTTTCCAATACCTGCTGCTTCCTTCGCAATCTCAAGAGCCTTTACTAAACCTCCAAGTTCATCTACAAGACCAATCTTTTTTGCTCTAATGCCGGACCAAACCCGTCCTTCTCCCACTTTCTTTACTTCATCTTGTGTCATACTTCTTCCATCTGCAACATGCTTCGTGAAGTCATCATATATCCAGCTGATATAGTCCCGCATCTTTTTCCTCTCTTCTTCGGAACCAGCCTTAAAAGGTGATAAAAGATCAGCATTATCACCTCTTTTTATAGTCTCTGTATTTACACCGATTTTGTCCAATAAACCTGCAAAATTGAATTTACCACCAAAAACCCCAATTGAACCAGTAATACTCAAAGGATTTGCCACAATAGTATCTGCAGCACAGGCTATATAATACCCTCCCGAAGCGGCAACATCAGACATTGAAACGATAAAAGGTTTTTTATCCTCTCCAATAGTAGTAAGATAAACTTCCCTCCAGATAACATCGGACGCTAACGCTGATCCTCCCGGAGAATCAATTCGAAAAACTATAGCTTTTACTGACTTATCTTCCCTTGCTTTCTTAATAGCCCTGGCTATTGTTTCAGAACCCATGGTCTGACTGCCAAAACTTCTTTTACTTTTACCTGAACTTATCCCACCGGAAGCATAAATCAGGGCTATCTTTGATGTTGGCTGTGTAGAATATTTCCACGCAGTCTCGTACGGTTTGCGTTTGTACTCTTTTTTAAATTCCTTTATAATCGGCTTTTTACCAAAAATATCTTCCAATTTATCTTTTATTTCATCTTCATAGACCAATTCATCAACCAGACCTTTCTCAAGTGCCTGCGGGGCAGTATAAGGACCATTATTAATCAAATCCTTGACTTCATCAATTTTCATATTTCTTGCTTTACTAACACCTTCCACATACACAGAGAAGAAATCATCAAGAATCGCATTTATCTGCTCACGACTCGCCTCAGACATTGAATCCCGTATAAATGCTTCAGGAGCAGTTTTATAAGCGCCAATTTTTTCAAATTCTGCTTCCACGCCAATTTTCTCAAACATATCTTTGAAAAAAATCGCAGTAGAACTAAGCCCTGTAATCCAGACATTACCTACAGGATTTAGAAATATTTTATCACAAGCTGTAGCCAGATAATATCCACCGTTACCAAAGGATTCCATATAGCAAAAAACCTTTTTACCACTTTCACGTATCTCTAAAATTGCATTCCGTATTTCAGTCATCTTAGCAAAACCGACTTCAAGACCTTGAAATCCAATCAATACAGCCTGAATATTAGGATTTTTCCCAATTTGCTTAAATCGATCAAGAATTCCTTTTAAAGAATTATTTTTACCACGTGAAAATGGTATAGTTTCCTCTTGTATCATCCCACCAATATTCATTTTCAGAACAAGCATACCTTTTTTCTTAAAAACAGTTGGATAGCGATGAGATGTGGAATGGATAAATGCAGAACCTCCTGCCAATCCACCTTCTGACTCATTAAACATAGATAATCCAACACCACATGATAGCATATTAACATTTAATCCTAACCGAAAATCCTTTTCATTGGGAAAATAGAGAGTGGAAAGAATAATACCTCGAATCGGTTCAATGTCAACGTAGAATTTTTTACTGATTTCTTTCTCAGAATTCTGAATAGCCACACAAATATCCCCGGCTATTGTAAACCGTTTTCCAAAAGGTCTCAGTCCGATCCCAAATTCTCCTGCTTGAGGTAAATTATTTGCTTCTCCAATATTATGAATAACTGAACCAACAGAAATCCATGGAAATGGTCGAGCAATAGCTCCAAAATCATATTCTGGATTATCTTCCACAGTGCCGAACCAGCGATATGTCCCTCCAATATTCACCCAGTGCCATACGGGTACTCCTAAGGATAAATGCCATCTCTGATAAAAACCTTCAGGATTCTTTAGCCACTCGCCTCCAAATCCAAGATTTCCAATCATATAGTAGGTACCGAACTCATTTGTAAACTCTTGTTCTTTAAATGGAAATAAAACAAAAGATTGAAACCCTGACCTATAACCTAACGCTGCTGGATTTGTAAAAATGGACAGTGCGTTATCAGTTACTGCAATAGAAGAGGGCGGAAGCAATTGATTTACTTCACTTTGAGCGAATAATAAGAATGAACTTGCTATAATAATTAAAAAAAGTAGTTTTGATTTCATAAGATTTCTCCTGACTTTAAATACATAATTACTCTTTTATGATCGGTAATAACCAGTTAATGCTATTTTTCCTGTGATCAAAATTCCCGTAACATTTATACTGTTATTATGCAGTATCAATAAAGTAACGCTATTTTTTTACAAAAAACACACAAACCGGTTTTATGACACATATTATAAAACATGCTACAAACCACCATATATTTATATTCATTATTTGTGGTATTAGTTTTACTATAATAAGAGTTGCAAATATTGCGACAAACTGAGATAATTCCACATCTAAAATGCTAAACTTTTTCACCTTCTCATTCGCATTTTCTAAAATCCCCATTTTTAATTCCCCTTCTTAAATGATAATTGATAATATTTTTATTTTTTATTCTAAATCAAACATTTTACACAATAAAAGGTGGAGGAAATATCTTGAAAAATCAATTTGTTCTGCTCAAATTGGATATTGCTGTGTTTATCATAAACATGATTTTTATTAACCCCCAACTTTAGGGGTTTTTACAGGTTTTTTAAATTTAATAAAACCGATCAACCGCCAGAAAGTCCATAAGATGATGAAATATATAATGATTATCCCCAATACAATCCAATAACCACCAATACTATTATTGAAAACACTCATTGGAAGATTAAGTAGAATCAATAATGGAAAACCAAGAAAAAGTGAAATGCCTCCCCCGTAAGCAAGGTCTTCAGCTACAGGAGTATTAAATTCAGGATCGGTAACTCTTACTAATACCAAGCCAGAGCTGAGCGTTCCTGTCATTTCACCAAAAATGCCAATAAATCTCTCAAAATGATAGTCATCAAAAGCACGTTTAGAAGTAAATCGGATAATTCCATAAGTACCAAATCCCGCAAGAACAGACATAATCAATATTGATAACCAGTACCTGCTGATAATAGTTATACTAATAGCTGCAATAGCCCCCACAATAAGATAGTCCATACAAACTCCAGCAGATCGACTCATAAGACCACGATCAATAATATAGCTCTTCTTTGTAATATCTAATACTTTGCGGACAGAAATGGCAATTAAAAGCCCAACTACAAAGTGAAAAGACCATATAGTATCAACGAAATCACCTAAACCGGCACTCTGCATTAAGCTCGTTATACCAAAAATCACCCAATAAGTCAACATATAGAGCAAACCTATTAACCCGATCTGAAATGCCATCGGCTCGATTGCTTCCGGTGATAATGTAAGTAGTCCTGCTATTTTAGGTTTTTTCTCTTTTACTATCCCCGTCCTCATATCACGAGTGATATCATCTGTTCCTTTTACTAAAGCAGCTTCACCATTCTTTATTCCACGATTCACAAGCGCCATTCCAACAAAGTATGCAATTAAAAAACCTGTTACTGAAAAAGTAAGTCCAACCATACCGCCGCCTTCAAAACCAAATTTCTCCCAACTATGCCCCATTGTATAAGCAATTCCAGGACCCATTCCAAATCCAAGAGGAACGAGAAAACCTATTGCTGGGAATAGATCTGGTTTTATAGTGTAAATCAGTCCAAAAGCAATCAATAATCCAATAACTGCCTGAATAATATAACAAGAGAGACCGGTTAAACTTTTACTCAAAGGTCCCTTTCCCCAGGAAGTCTTTTCCTGACGCAAACCTATAGCAATAAAAGTTAAAGCCAATAAATGATATACATATAACCCCAATCTTTCGCCGTCCAGATTTACAAGATTGAGCAATTGGGAACCTATAATAAGTCCAAAAAATCCAGCAATAATACTGTTAGGAATAAGAAATTTCTGGAAAAATGGAACATACCTGCGTAACACAGTACCTAGTATTAAAAAGGCACTTAAATACGTAAAATCCAAAACTACGTCTTTAAAATTCAGTGCTAAATCCCATGGATTCATAAAATCTCCTTTTTTAATTGACGATTGATGATTTGTGATTGGCGATTGGCAGATATATAGTATCCTTATTCACTTTTTTGATATACATTATTTACTTATTCCACTTTCACTTTACTTTATAAAAAATCTGAGCAGGTGACTAAGAACGACATCCCGCTAATTTCATGAGAGAATTAAGACCAATCTAAGTTATTGTCCCATCTTCCAAATATCTATTTCTCCATAAGAAAAACTTTTTCGATCTGCATTAAATATATTAGAATTTCCCTATTTGCAAATTACGCTTTAAATCCCCAACAGGGGACAACTGAATAATTTATAAGGTTAAATAAATCCAAATTATTAATAGGTTTAAATATTGTCAAGGGGTTAATTAGGCTATAAGCAATCGTTAAAATATTAACCATAATAATCAGCTCTATTGGGTTTGTCCAATTCTTCTGGTTTCTGAAGTCGCCCGACAGCTCCTTTTGTTAAAACTCCTGCCTGTGCGCCATCTACAATTCTATGGTCAAGTGTTCCGGTTAAAGGTAGAATAGATCGAATTTTTATCTCACCATCAATAACCACTGGCTTCTCCTCTATTTTACCCATAGCAATAACAGCAGGTAATTTACCAATCGGGAAAAGCGCTACCATGCCGGTAGTTAGCCCCAAAGTGCCTATGTTCGTTAACATAATACTACCAAAAGGATCAGGAGGAATCTTTAGAAAAGGCAGATACAAGCCAAGATCAACAATCCACCACTTAATAAAAAGGAATATAGGTCTTCTTAGTAAGCACGGAATTTTAGATATGATGTCCTTTGCTGCAAAAACGCCAGATTCTTCGCCTCTCCGTTTTTTTACCGCACCCTCTGTAATAATTTTCGATATTTCAGTTGCTGATAATTCCTGAGTTTTAGGAATAACCAATCCAGACATCTCTTTTCCTTCGCCAACAGAAACTGCTATAAATACATTCGCATCCTCTCTCATTACTATTTTTCCACGTCGTATAAAGCAGTTAATATCCGGAATATCTTCATATAATGTTCTGGCTAAAGCAGCAGTTACAAAATGTGTAATTGTAAGTCTTATACCCTCTTTCCTTTTTTTCTCAATATATTTCACTACTTCAGTAACATCCGCATCGAAAGTACCATAGATTTTACTGTCAGAGGGAGCTTTGTACGCAATGATTGCAAGGTCTCTCCATGAATTTGTTTTGTGTACTTTTTTCAAATATAAACCTCCCTAAATAGTAATCTTAATAAATTCCTCAAAATAAACAACTTTACCTATTATATAAAAAAACCTAATTTTTCAAAAGAACATCTAAAAAACATAGCATTAATAGAATTCACTTTTCTTTATTGGAAAATGATATGTTAGTGTAAATTTCAATGCTGTTAAATATAAATTTTAATTGAAATGTATAAAAGGAAAATATAAATGTTAAAGAAAATCCCAATCTTTTTCGCAATTATTATCGGAATGCAGATCGCATGTACAGGTGAAAAAGACTTACCAAAACCGTTTTATGAAATGACAAATCTTGAGATTGATACACTCTTAAAAGAAACCAGTCAGAGGAATATGACAATTTCAGAGAGAATTACTTTCTACTCAGAGAGATTCATCGGCACGCCATACAATTTTAAATGCGTTGGAGATGGTCCTTATGCACTTATGGAAAGTTATTCATTAATTAATTTCGCAGAAACAAACTG
The DNA here is from genome assembly GCA_016782645.1 of Fidelibacterota bacterium. Classification (GTDB taxonomy): domain Bacteria; phylum Fidelibacterota; class UBA2242; order UBA2242; family UBA2242; genus BS750m-G69. The sequence continues at coordinate 31,765 of JADHYC010000022.1, forward strand.
CATGGCTTTCTGTGAACATGTGCTGGCTCTTTCAATTTCTGATAGTTGGGACAACTTCTTTAACAATCTTCAACATATCCGGTATAGAGATGGTATAATAGGAATGCGAACCAGGAATCACTATACAATGGCAGATTGGCTTCCAGAAAACAAGTGGCTTCTGGAAGATGTATCCAGGATTGTTGGTGGAAAATATATTCAATCCGTTACGCGAACGATCTCTCATAAGAATTTCTTTGAAAACAAGGGGATAACAGACATGCGATACGTGCTTCCAGATAGGGAAATTACTATTGATTATGTTCCAAAAGAGGACTTGGTAAAGATTGAAAAAAATGCCAAATCCGGTGATATTTTAGCTCTTATTTTCGCAAATAAAACAGACATATTTTCTGCACATATGCTAATGGTTATAGAGAAAAGTGGCAAAAAATATATCCGCGAATCATCCACCAGTAAAATGAATACTTTTGATACACCATATAGAGACTGGGCATTAAAAAAACAAGATATAGATAAATATCTGGGACTTTGTTTTATGAGAGTAAGAAAGGACATCGATGTACCGGGAAAATTAATTTTACCCTGGGAGATAGAAAAACTAAAATCCGAAAAATCTTCTACCTAAATTGATCAATTCTTTATCAATTTTAGAACTGCATATTCATAATTATTGGATAGTTGGAACTTCCAATATATTCCGAGACCATTACGAACACAAACAAGAATGTTTATGGTACAAGGACTGCTCAATTTAGGTTCTAATTAATTGCTATCTAAAACTCAAGACTATTTTCCCTACATAACTATAAAAGCCTGAAAGAATAGCGTGCATTTAAAGCTTTGAAAAATCCAGGTATTTTTTAACAAGTTTTAAGAACTAACCATATAAAGAAAAAGTTTTTAAATAAGATGTTAATGTAACTAATTGATCTCTCCCACATCTAAAATGATTGAAAATATTGATAGATTTTTTACAAAACGGTTTTTAATAGTAAAAAAAGGAGAAGAGATGTTTTTAAAAGATGAAGATAAAAAATTTGTACGTGAGAAATTATCTGAAATGTCAGATAAAGTGAAAATTGTCTTTTTCACTCAACAGTTAGAATGTTCATTCTGCAAGGAAACACATCAATTACTTGAGGAACTTACCGGGCTCTCAGATAAACTATCTCTTGAAACTTACAATTTTCAGATCGATAAGAAAATTGCCGAAGAATATGGAGTTAACAAAATTCCCGCTGTAGTATTACTACGCAAAGATGGAACAGATACAGGCATAAAATTCTATGGAATTCCATCCGGATATGAATTCTCTTCGCTACTTGAAGATATTATTGACACTGCTAATGAAGACCACGGTTTTTCAGGCGATATTCTAAAAGATATAGAATCAATAGATAAACCAATACATATTCAGGTTTTTATAACTCCAACATGTCCATATTGCCCTTCTGCCGTAAGAACAGCTCATCGCCTTGCATTAGCAAACAAAAATATTACAGCAGATATGGTTGAAACAACAGAATTCCCTTATCTCAGCCAGAAATATTCCATTAGAGGTGTTCCAAAGTCAGTAATAAATGAAAAATGGTCTCTGGAAGGTGCTGTACCCGAGCAGATGTTTTTAGAAAAGATAAATGAGAGTTTAAAATAGAAAGAGATTAAGTTTTTTTACAATATGAAATCAGTTCCCTGATGAATCTTTGCACCAATGTTACTAAATTATGTAGTGCTGGAAAGTAATAATAAAAAGGAACAAGAGTTAGTAAGTAAAGCGAAACAGAGAGATAAAAATGCTCTTTCTCAGCTGGTTTCTCTATACAGCAAAAGGATTTATCATTTGGGTCTCAGATTAACAGGAAATGAACAGGATGCTGAAGATATTCTGCAAGAAACATTTCTAATAATGCTAAAAAAGATTAATCAATTTCGGGGAAAATCAACATTTTACACATGGCTATACCGGATTGCTGTCAATATTGGTCTAAGTAAAATTCAATCTAAAAAGATGAAATACCACCATTTTTCAATTGACGACCTAGATATAGAAAAAATACACAGTGAACATATCCATGAGTGGCCCAAACTCGATTTCAAAAACGTTAGTACAAAGCATTTTAAAAAAAAGTTAGATGATGCACTTGAGGAATTACCTGAAATATACCGCACAGTTTTCATTTTGCGTGATCTTCATGAATTATCTACTGAAGAAACCAGTAAAATCCTTCAAATTACATCTTCAAATACCAAAATTAGATTAATGCGTGCTCGTAACTTCCTCAAAGAAAAATTGGAAAACCTGGTAAAAACTGAAGGCTTAATATGAGCGGCAATAAAGAATTATTTAAGAAAGTTTGTGATTTCCTAGGTTGTGATCTCAATTCCCCTCCTTGCCAGGAAATAAAAGAACATCTTAAAAAATGTCACAATTGCGAAATCTTCGTGGATAAGATTAAAAAAACTGTTGAAATATACAAAAAGGTAGATGAATGTGACAGTCTTCCTGAAAATGTGTCAAAAAAACTCTATGCTATCCTTAACCTCAAAAATCCGGATGAATCAATTACAAATACTAACTGATCAGAACATTGAAAATAATAATTTTCTTCTATAAAAATTCTAAACTCCTATATAAGATTATTTTTTTTGATAGAAAAAACAACATCAATTGAAGACATTGTTAATGACTATCCTGAACTAGTTAAACCGCTTATGAAGTTAGGAATTGTTTGTATTGCTTGTGGAGAACCAGTTTGGGGTACACTTGAAGAGCAGATTAGAGAAACGAGCATTAATAATATAAAGGATATTATAGAGCAGCTGAATAAATTAATAAGAAGATAATTTTATGAGGTAGATTATGCCAGTTACAATACAACGCGCTAAAGGTTCTACATTTATTGGAAAGGGTCCTTCAAATCACTGGGTAGTACTTGATACTAAAGAGGAATTAGGAGGAAGTGAAGCAAGCTGTGAACCTATGGAACTAATTCTCATTGCACTCGGTGGTTGTACAGCAATGGATGTTGAATCCTTAACTCGTAAAATGCATACCCCCGCAGATGACTTTAAAATAGAAATTACAAGTGAACGAAGTCCGGAACATCCAAAGGTTTACACTAAGATTCACCTGAGACTTTCATTCTGGGGAGAAAAACTAAATGAAAATCTTATAAAAAAAGCTATTGATCTATCTCAAAAAAAATATTGTTCGGTTACAGCAATGCTTGGAAAAACAGCTGAAATCACTAATGAAATTTTAATTAATCCCTATCGTAATTAGATATTTAGTAGTAGATTTTGAATTCAGGTAATAATTTATTAAAATTTATTGCGAATTATTTTCTTCCGCTTTTAATTGTACAATCTCTTCACGGACTTTCTTAACCTTTTCAACATTTTTGGATTTTTTTTCAAGGATATTTAGCACGTCCAAAGCCTGATCATATAATTTTTGTTTTTTCAAAACTTCCACAAGTGTAAGAGTTGGAATAGGAATTTTTAACTCAATCCTATCCCTATCATCTACTGTTTCCTTTTTAACAGTCTTCTTTACACTCTTTTTCTTTGGCACTTTTCGTTTAGTAGAAGTCACGCTCGGTTTTTCCTCCTTTTCAGGCGGTTTCTCCTCTGGCTTTCGAACAAGCGATGCAACTTTATCCTGAATATAATCAGGAGACTTTATTTTCTCTTTAAAAACTGTCTTTTTTACAGGTTCATCTTTTTCTAACGTTACTTCCTCCTTTGAAGGTACAGGCGATTCTTCAACTTCGGGAACAGCTACTTCCTGATCCTTCCCAAATCCCGAAATATCCCAACTCTCTTTCTGCACCTCATCCAAAGGCTTACTTTTGAGTTTGCTGAACATTTCATCAAGTTTTGATTTGCGCACGGATGCTTGTGCTGAAGCTGTCTCTTTTTCTGGATAAGTCTCTTTCTTCGTTATAATATCTTCTTCTGCTGGTACTGCACTTTCTTCAGAGGGAATTTCTGTAGGTTCTTCCTCTTTTTCAAGAATTTCTGGCTCAATAGGTCCTAGATGTGCTTCTTCTTCACTCAGTTGTTCGGGAACAGTTACATCTAACTCTGGTTCTATAAACTCTCCAGCTTCTTGAACTGGCTCAGGTGGTTCAGCTTCTTCAATCTCTGGTTCAAGCGGCTTCTCAACTTCTTCAGCTACAACCGATGGAGCTGTGCTTGTTATAGTTTCTACCTGTTCCTCTGCATGGGAGTCAAAGGGATTTAGCTGAAAAATCCTCTCATAACACTTTTTCAGAGTCTCTAAATCTAACACCCCTTTCCCAATTTCAGTCAGCTTGTAATATGCCTGTAAGAAGCCCCTGTCTAATTGAATGGTGGTTTTTAAATGCTCAACACCCATCCCAATGTTATCCATTTTAATAGCAGCTAGCGCCCAAATGTAGTGCCCAAGAGCTGAATTAGGGTATTTCGTAAGCCCTGAGCGGCAGGCTTCAATAGCCTCTTCCGCTTCATTATCCTGTAAACGGTAATCCCCTAAAAGTGAAAACAACAAACTGCCTGCGTTATTATCTATATAGGCTTGCAAAGAGGTCTTATTGTCAGATACATTCATTTTTAATTCTCCTTAGCAAAATATTTCACCATCAATCCAAATTTATTATCTATATTTTATAAAACAAAAACTATTAATGAGTCTACTTAAAACCAAGGTGTTATACATTGTGCCATTCATTGTAAATATAGCCTTTTTCCATCGACGGATCCCTTTATGATAATACGACTCATAAATCAGAACAATAAAATAAATGATATTTTATTTAGCTTCAAAATAGATAAGCCCACGGTCTGCAAAACTGGTATATCCATCACCAGCAATGATAATATGATCTAACACAGGAATATTCATAGCTTTACCCGCTTCTACCACCTGCTTTGTTAGTTGAATATCCTCTTTACTGGGTTCTAAATTCCCGCTGGGATGGTTATG
>JADHYC010000079.1 GCA_016782645.1 Fidelibacterota bacterium
GCAGATTTATTACCAAAGGTATTTGCTCTTCATCAAAACTATCCGAATCCGTTCAATCCGACAACATTCATTAAATACGACTTACCGAAAGAAGCAAAGGTTAAGATTGTTATTTATAATCTTATGGGTAGAGAAGTTCGAACATTGGTGACTGAAAAACAGAATGCAGGATATAAGACTGTGATCTGGAATGGTCGCAATAACAACGGACAGCTGGTTAGCTCCGGATGTTACATTTATCATATGGTAACTGACAAATTCCAAAAAACTAAGAAAATGACACTCTTGAAGTAGTAACACAGATAACGTGTAATTTGCCCCGGGCTTTCGAGAGATGTCCGGGGCATTTTATATACAGACCAGTTTTTTTATTGAACCTTTCGGTTCAACTACGAACTAGGCAGTTCGTAGCTACTTTAAGGGGAACTTCAATAGGGCTTTAACATTGCTCCTGCAACTAATTCTCTATATATTATGCCCCGAAATATTTGACTAAGGAGAGCTGAAATGAGACGATTATCTATTCTTGTACTTTTCATTGCCCTGAATCTATTTTTTACATGTACGCAAGTTCAGCAGGCGGCAAAAGAGCAGTCAATCCAGGAAGAGCCTTTACTAAAATTGGATGATGAATTACGAGTAGACCCTAAAATTACAAAAGGAACACTGGATAATGGTATTACTTATTATATTCGGAAAAACCACAAGCCGGAGGATCGTGCTGAACTTCGTTTGGCTGTAAATGTCGGGTCAGTGCTGGAAGATGAAGATCAACAGGGGCTTGCTCATTTCTGTGAGCACATGGCATTTAACGGTACAAAGCATTTTAAAAAGAAGGAATTGATTGACTATCTTGAGTCTTTAGGAATGCGTTTTGGTGCCGATTTAAATGCCTACACCAGTTTTGATGAAACAGTTTATAAGTTGCAGGTGCCGACAGATGATGCTGAGACTTTAGAGAAAGGTTTCCAAATTCTTGAAGACTGGGCACATAACCTTAGTTTTGATGAAGATGAAATTGACAAGGAACGTGGAGTAATTCGTGAAGAGTGGCGTCTCGGTAGAGGCGCACAAGGCAGAATGCGTGATAAACAGTTCCCTATTTTATTACAGGGGTCTCGTTATGCTGAACGTTTGCCAATTGGTCAAATTGACGTTGTTGATACTTGCAGATATGAAACTTTACGGAGATTTTATCAAGACTGGTATCGTCCTGAGTTAATGGCGGTTGTTGCGGTTGGGGATTTTGATAAAGAGAAAATTAAAGACTTAATCATCAAATATTTCTCTCGTATACCCGCATCAAAGAATGTAAGAGAAAGAAAAAAATATCCTGTCCCGGATCATGATGAAACATTATTCGCAATCGCAACTGATCCTGAAGCCACCGGAAGTGGTGTCAGCGTTTATTATAAACATAATGTTAGAGAAGAAAAAACCGTTAGCGACTATAGAAATATATTGATGGAGGGGCTTTATAATGGAATACTCAACAACCGTCTAAGAGAGTTGACCAAACAAGCTGAGCCACCTTTTCTTTATGGCTATTCAGCTAAGGGGAGATTTATCCGCTCTAAAGAATTTTATGTTCTTGGTGCTGCGGTTGAGGATAAAGGCGTAAAAAGAGGATTGGAAACATTACTTACGGAGGCTTTGCGTGTGAAAACTTTTGGGTTTACACAATCTGAGCTTGATCGAAGTAAGACGGCATTGCTGCGAAATATTGAGAAGTATTATAAAGAAAAGGATAAGACAGAATCATCGCTTTATGCTAGTGAATATATTCGGAACTTTCTTAAAGGTGAACCTATTCCCGGGATAGAGTACGAGTTTGAAGTTTATAAGCAGTATTTACCGGGTATTAGCCTGGTGGAGGTTAATGGACTGGCTGGCGAGTGGATTACTGATAAGAATAGGGTTATTCTCGTAAATGCCCCGGAAAAGCCTGATTTAGAGATTCCAGGTGAAGGAGAGCTTCTTAATGTTTTCCAGGCTGTACAAAGGAAATTAATTACACCTTATGAAGATAAAGTTTCTGATGAGCCGCTTGTCGAGACATTACCTTCTCCTGTAAGGATTGTTTCTGAAAAGAAAATAGAACCTCTTGATGTTACAGAATTGGTTCTTTCGAACGGTATAAAGGTAGTCTTAAAATCTACGGATTTCAAAAACGATGAAATTCTTTTATCCTCTTACAGTCCGGGAGGAAATTCTCTCGTTGAGGATGAAGATTATATTGCAGCGGCTACAGCTATACCCGTTATTACGGAGGGTGGTATAGGAAATTTTAATAAAATTGAACTGGATAAGAAGTTAGCGGGTAAGTTAGTAGTCGTTAGGCCTAGTATAAGGGATATAAAAGAAGGTATTTCCGCCACCGCATCACCAGAAGACATGGAGACAATGTTTCAACTCATCTACTTATTTTTTACAGCACCGCGTAAAGACAGTTCAGCATTTCTTTCATACAAATCGAGAATGATGGCATCATTAGAAAATAAGAGTGCAAGACCAGAAAATACTTTTAATGATACTATTAAAGTTACTATGGCACAATACAATTATCGAGCTAGACCATGGTCTCCCGATTTACTTGAGGAAATGAACCTTGAAAAATCGCTCCAGATATATCGCGATCGTTTTGCTGATGCGAGTGATTTCACCTTTTTTATAGTAGGAAATTTTAATTTACAAACGATTAAACCATTTATACAGACTTATTTAGGTGGTTTGCCAATATTAAATCGAAATGAAACCTGGCAAGATGTAGGTATTGACCCGCCAAGAGGCGTTATTGAAAAGGTTGTGAAAAAAGGTATTGAGCAAAAGAGCCGAGTTGAAATTATATTTACGGGTCCTTTTAAATGGGACAGATATGCCCGACGCGATATTAGATCAATGGTTGATATTCTCAGAATAAAACTCCGGAAAGAAGTGCGAGAAGAGAAAGGTGGGACATATGGGGTAAGAATATATGCGTCAACTTATCACCATCCGGACGAAGAGTATAAAATTACTATAGGTTTTGGATGTGATCCGGAAAGAGTTAACGAGCTTACAAATGCTGTATTCGAGCAAATTGAGGATTTGATATCAGAGGGTCCATCAGAAGAGAATATGGCAAAGATAAAAGAAATCTATAAGCGCAAACGTGAAAAGGACTTAAAGTCAAATAAGTTCTGGCTCAGTACTTTGCAATTTTATTATTTTCACGGTGAAGATCCATTGAATTTGCTTGAATTGGATAAACTTATGGAAGATCTTACCCCTGAAGAAATTCAGAAAGCAGCACAGAGTTATTTCAATATGGATAATTATGTAAAGGTTGTGCTACTTCCAGAAGATATGTAGTCTTTAACATTTTTTAAAAGTTTGAGAGAGTACTCCGACGAACTGCCAGTTCGTTATTTAACCATAAGGTTCGGTGGAAAGCAAGACTGTATCGAATTTCAATTCCGTTACGAGTGAGCTCGTAATGGAAAAGAAGCTATTGATATAGGATATAGAGCAGCGGTAGAGGCTTTAGAGGGAGGGCATTATCATTAGGAGGTGAAATAGCAAGATATAGAAGAAAATAACAGAGTGTTTTTTTTGGAAATAGTACCGAATTAGGTTAAGTTAATTAAATGATAAAAAGGCTCACAAAATTTTCTGATCAGAATAGAAAGAATTTTACATTTTCACATTGTTATCTGCAGCTTTTTGGAACTGTTAGTATCGGGTATAGTTAGTTTTATGCCGGGGAGAAGATTATTTTCAAAAAGTAAATAGTATAAAAATCATAAGAGGGAAAATTGGAAGTTAAAATAAAAGAAGTAGCAAGCAAGCGCGGTATGAAGAAATTCATATCTTTCCCATACAAACTTTATTCAGGGAGTAAATACTGGGTTCCACCGTTGCGTTTTGACGAAATGAATACTTTACGAAGGGATAAGAATCCAGCCTTTGATTTTTGTGATGTGAAATATTGGCTTGCGTACAAAGACGGAAAAATCGCCGGGAGGATTGCTGGAATAATAAATAGACGGTATATAGAAAAATGGAAGAATAAATATGCACGTTTTGGCTGGATAGATTTTATAGATGATGAGAGTGTATCAAAATTGCTGCTTGATAAAGTAGAGAATTGGGCGAGAGAAAATGGAATGGAAGCCATACAGGGTCCCCTTGGTTTTACCGATCTCGATTATGAGGGAATGCTGGTAGAAGGATTTGAGGAGCTCGGGACTATGGTAGCTATTTATAATTACCCGTATTATCCTGTTCATCTTGAGAAATTTGGATATGAAAAGGATGTTGATTGGATTGAGTTTGAGATAAAAGCACCACAAGAAGTTCCAGAAAGAATTGATAAAGTTGCCAATATTGTCCTAAAGAAACAGAATCTCAGGGTATTAAAAGTAAAAAAATCAAAAGAACTGATACCCTATGCAAAAGATATGTTTCATGTATTGGATATTGCTTATAGAGACCTTTTCGGGTTTGTGCCATTGACTGATAAACAGGTTGATCTCTATATAAAACAATATTTTGGATTCATACGTCCAGATTATATCTCAATAGTCCTTGATAAAAATGATAGAGTTGTGGCATTCGCGATTACAATGCCCTCATTATCAAGAGCATTACAGAAATCAAATGGAAGACTTTTTCCGTTTGAATTTATTCATCTATTGAAGGCAATGAAAAAAAACGATCTCATAGATTTGTGTCTTATAGGTGTTCTTCCCGAATTTCAGGGTAAAGGGGTAAATGCTATTTTGTTCAATGAACTTACTAAAATATTTATTAATAATAATATCGCAAAAGCCGAGTCAAACCCTGAACTGGAAGAAAATTACAAGGTTCAGGCACAGTGGAAACTGTTTGAGAAAAGACAGCATAAAAGAAGACGATGTTACATCAAGCATTTGAACTAAACCTTGCGAAGGTTCTAATAAATAAAAGGGAGGTAAATTGAAGAGGAATTTATATTTTTTCGCGCTACTTATTTTAATAGCAATGATTGGTTGCGATGATGTAATAAAGGAGTATACTACAACCATTTCTGGAAAAGTAACCAATGATGGGACGCCCGTTTCAGGAGCCTATGTTATCTTGCTTGAGGCGGGGGTTTCTGCAAGTACGGGGATTTCACTTTCGAATGGTATGATAACAGATCCGAATGGAGATTATATGATGGTTGAGGTAAGCGCTGGTGATTATTATGTAGCAGCAATTGATGACGATAATAATAATGTTGAATTTGACTCTGATACTGACAAAATTGGTTATTATGGTGATGCGGACCCAATCACGGAGCTCACAATCCCGCGAACACTCCAGGTCAAAAAGGGTGACGACATAGAAGATATAAATATTACGAAACTATATTCCTTGCCATGAAGGACAGTGACAACAACATTTGAGATGTACAATAAAGTCATTGCATCTTTGTTGGTTGAATACAATGTTCTTAGCAGCTGGTTTGTTTAAAGTATTATAATTACGTAAAATTATGATTAAAATGAATTTTAATTGAAAGGATAATTTTAATGTTTTTAGAGTTAAAAGACATAGTAAAACAAAAATACATCGTTACAAAGAAATTTTTTACTGATAAGCACAGGGACGTATTTACTAAGGCATACCGATTTACAAGAGCCAAATCAGCCCGGGCGCTGGGATATTATCCATATTATCTTAATATCCAGGAAACTGAAGGAACAGAAGTTCAGATCAATGGACAGAAGGCAATTATGTTAGGTTCAAATAACTACCTGGGATTAACTCATCATCCGGAAGTGATCGAAGCATCCATTCAAGCTCTAAAAAAGTATGGCTCCGGTTTAACAGGCAGTCGTCTTCTAAATGGGAATATTTATTTACATGAGCGCTTAGAAGAAAAATTAGCAGCTTTTGTAGGTAAAGAAAAAGCATTAGTATTTTCGAATGGTTTTTGCGTAAATCTGGGAGTTATATCTACAATTACCGATGAGAAAGATGCAGTGATTAGTGATGAGATGAATCATGCCTCGATCGTTGATGGAACAAAATTTTCTAAATCTCCCGTATATGTTTATCCACATAATAGTATGGCCCAATTAGAAAACAAATTAAAATCTATATCCATTAGTATGGGAAGACTTATCGTTTCCGATGGTGTTTTCAGTATGGAAGGTGATATTGTTAAGTTACCGGAAATGGTTAGCCTTGCAGGTAAATATGGCGCTCGTATTATGATAGACGATGCCCATTCTATTGGTGTTCTGGGACCGAATGGCAACGGAACTGCCGCCCATTTCGATCTAACTGATAAAGTAGATTTAATTATGGGTACTTTTAGTAAATCACTGGCTGGTATTGGCGGATTCATAGCCGGGGAAGAACCTGTAATTGATTATTTAAAACATCATGTCCGCACTATAATATTCACAGCGGGTTTACCGCCATCAAATGCAGCTGGTGTTCTAAAGGCACTGGAAATTATTATTAGAGAACCTGAGCGGAGAAAACGTTTATGGGATAATGCTAACTATATGAAAAGAGAGTTGAGCTTATTGGGATTTAATATTGGTAATAGTTCTACTCCGGTTATTCCTATTATTATCGGTGAAGATATGAAGACATTCTCTGTCTGGCGCGATCTTCTCGAAGCGGGTGTTTATACTAATCCGGTAATAACTCCTGCAGTACCGCCTGACCGTTCTCTCTTACGTACCAGCTATATGGCTACTCACACACGGGAACAACTCGATTTCTGTCTGGAACAATTTCTAAAAGTCGGTAAAAAGCAACGGGTTATCAGACCTAATTAGAGACTATCTGTAAACAGATAAAATTCTTAATTCTTATTAACTCACTGCGCACTTTGACGCCGAGCTACAACTCATTTGTCCCAACGGCAGACCATTAGAACGAGAATTTTTTTTATTGCTTTTTAAGCTGGATTATTCACCCTGTTGGATATCTCTTATGTCAATTGTATCATATGTAAAAAATATTTATCCAACGGGGTGAACCAGCAAAAAAGAAAATATTGATAAAGTGTTCCGTAATAATCCCTTTGGGAAGAAGAGAATATCTACTTACAGGAATTGTTTATAATCTACTGATGAATAATCCACAGACTGCCGCCTGTCGGCGGGGCCCGTAGGGTGATTAATTCACAAGCTCGTCTCATAGAGGTCACTTTGTGATGAATTAATCAGGTTAAATATCTGATGTAGGGATTAAGAAATTTTTCTGGAACATTTTGCATTTAATAATTATAAGATTTTCTGTATAACATTCATAAGACATGAAATTTTTAAACAAAAACACAATACTTTTTATTGCATTTAAACAGTATATTAAGTACATGGATGTTATACAGAAAAAGGATTTACTCACTTGTTAGGCTCATGAATAATAAATTGAGAATTTTTACTACTTTATTTATTTTTGGCTTATTTATAGAGGGCATAGCCTTTTTTGTTAACCAGATGGAAAATATTCCTTTTGTTGCTAAATTAATATCTCCTCAATATGGTCATTCCTTAAATGGTCTTCAAAAATTAGAATCTTCATTGGTTATTGAGCCAAAAGATGAAGGATTCAATGAATTCCAAGAAATATTTCTCAATCGACTTCGTGAACAAAATCCTTCTCAAAATATTGATGCTATAACGGTACTCAAGTTTCAGAGAGAAGGTGCCAGAATGACCCTCTCCCAAAAGAGGGCAAAAGAAGTAATCCCAATCAAGGTTTTTATTTCCAATGGCCAAGAACTTGTTTGGAATCTTGAAGAACTTACAAATCAAATAAATAATTTTAAAAAAAAGAATACATTTGTAATTTCTATTGTAATATTCTTATTTGGTGTCGCAGTTCAAGTTTTTGGTTTTGTTATTGAATTAAAGAAAAAAGCCTAACAATTCGCTGCAGTGGATTTTGTTACGCGGCCTTGCCGCTCCACAAAACCACTGAGCTCAAGCGTTCTCTCCTCGCTTCGGGGGACCGCTCAGCGCCGCATTAGGCATAAACCACAGATTTACCTGCCTGCCGAAACGGCAGTACAGGCAGGCGCGCCTCAATCTCTATGATGCAGAAAAATTTGTCACTAAAGAAAATTTTTAAATTAACCAGGTGGTTAAGATTTTCTGCTACGAAATATATCCCATATCAATTTCAACCCTAAAATACTGGCAAGAAGGAAACCGATGATTCCTATTAGTGGATAGCCAAACAATTTAGGTCCGATAGATGCCTGTATAACAAATGAGGAACCCATTATGAGAGCGGAAATTATCAGAGCAGTAGATAACCGGTTTGATGATTTACCTAATTCGCTGACTAAGTGCTCGAGGTTTCTATGCTCGAATTGTATAGCGAATTTTCCACTTGCCGCTTTATTAATAATAGTGCGCATTTTCTTGGGAAAATCTTCAACTAAAAGAGAGATATCATCGAAAAGGAGTACTCCTTCTCTGAATTTCCTTCTCGGATCATATCGCCTCATAATTATTTTATTTAAATAAGGACGCATCTCGGAAATTATATCAAAATCAGGGTACAACATTCTCCCCAAACCCTCTGCAGTAAGTACAGCTTTTAGCGCTAAAGAGAGACGCGGCGGAAGTGTCAAACGATAGGACTGAACAATCTTAAAAAAGTCATTCATCAAGAATCTTAATTGTAGTTCCTTAAGAGGTGTCTCATAGTAATTTTCAATGATGTTTGTAATATCTGTTTTAAGAGCGCCAGTATCTACGGTATAATCGATAATTCCAAGATGCTCAATTGCTCTTATTATCCGGCGTATATCCTTACGTGTGACCCCTACAATAAGGTCACCTAAATGGTCTATGGTTTCTTCATCGATTTGACCAACCATTCCATAGTCTAAGGGAGCAATTACATTATCCGGCAGCACCATCATATTGCCTGAATGCGGGTCGGCATGAAAAAAGCCAAATTCGAATATCTGCCTGAAGCTCAAGCGAGTCCCACGTTTTGCAATTATCTGTCTATCCAACCCCGCTTCTTCTATCATATTTATATCTGATGCTTTAATTCCGTCAACGTAATCCATAACCAATAATTTTGAAGTGCTGTATTCAGAATAATATGAAGGGAAAAAAACTGTTGGGTCTTTGTCAAAGTTGCGTTTAAAGCGAGAGATATTTTTGCCTTCCTGAATAAAATCCAATTCACGATGTATTGACTTGTCAAACTCATTTAATATAGTAATGGGGTCCTGGTTTAATTTATCCTGAAAATAGTTGCTCAAAACACGGGCTAAATCGCCGAGTATTTCTATATCAACATCAATAACCGCTCTTGTACCAGGTCGTTGAACTTTAAGGACAATATTTTTTCCATCCTTAAATTTTCCTCTATGCACTTGTGCAATTGATGCAGCAGCTAATGATTTTTTGCTAATTTCAGTGAATATTTCGTAGGGATCGCTTTTTAGCTCATTTTGTATAACATTTTCGATCTCTTCGAAAGGAATAGGTGTAACATCATCTTGTAATTTTTGGAGTTCATAAGCAAAATCAGGCGGTATTATATCGGGACGCATACTGAGAATTTGCCCCATTTTAATAAAGGTTGGACCCAGTTCTTCAATTGCTTTTCGCAATCGCTCGGCTCTGGAGGCCCCTAATTTCTTTTTGGATCTTAAACGGGGAATAAACTTTTCACCGAAGCGAATAATCAGGTCTTTACTGGCAGCATCAACAACCTCGTCAAAACCGTATTTTAATAGTATTTTGATGACCTGGTTATATCTTCGAAGGTGTCTCCAAGTTCGAGGAATTGAAGTAAGTTTCATTTATCTACCAATCGTTCTACTTTTATTAAAAACAAAATAATTATTTTTCTTATCCGCTAAATCGGAATAAAGATAACTTTGCCTCGTTGTCCCCTCGGGGCGTGCCTTTTTACCTGGCGATAAATGCTTTTTCCGGGTTTAAACAGAAATTCAATTATTTATTTTCTGTGCCATGTCCATGTTTGATGTGTTTTTTTAACCTTTTTTCAAGAGCGTTGATCTCGTCTCTTGTAGGGATATTCAGGGCTTTTAGGCATTTTTGAAATTCATCTTTAATGAAATCTCTCACTTCATCTTTTCGTTTTTCAGTTGCTTTTAAAAGATCATCCAAAAACCCCTGTTTTTCTTTTCGTGTCAATTCTCCTTTTTTGATAAGATCTTCAATAATATCTTCAGCTTTTTCACGAGTGAGTGTAGCCACACCCAAACCCGCCAGAAGGATTTTTTTGATGACGTCTGACATGATTGTTCCCCCTCGTTTTTTAGGTTACTCAACTATTGCAAGTTTAGTAAAAATTACTGTCTTTTGCAAAAGAGGACAGTATTTTTAAAAATATACGAGTCCACTTAAAAAAGATTTATCTGAAAGGATCCCTTTGGGAAAAGTGGAATATTTTGAACTCATTTTCTTCTGGTTGCAGGACTTTGCTCTGCAACCGATGTTAAGCCGGCCGCATGCGGCCGGCTTAACGGTACCGGCGTATCAGAGATCCGATTGTCATGCCGCCTGCGGCGGCCTAACAATGCGTATCGAGCCGACTGCGGTCGTTCTGAAACAAGTTTCATCACGATCCTCGC
>JADHYC010000080.1 GCA_016782645.1 Fidelibacterota bacterium
AAGAACCAACATTCAAATTTTCATTTATTAATTCAGCAACTTGTCTGCCTAATATATCATATATGAGCAATTTTACTTTACAATCTTTGGATATGGAGAATCTGATTGTAGTTGAAGGGTTAAATGGATTCGGATAGTTCTGCTGTAAAGCATATTGTATGGGGACGAGTTCATCTTCAATTGATGTGGAAGTTACGGTTAGGATAAAACTTACAGTATCCGCCAATTCACTTATGCCGAAATCTTTAACGATTATAGTTATATTAGCAATGCCGACAAAATCTGCCTGAGGCTTGACATAGACCGTAGAACCTGAAGTATGTCCCATTATTCTAAACAGTACCCCAGATGTATCCGATAAAGCTATTAACTGGTGAACATCGTACTCATTCGGGTCTGTCCAGTTGGGATAGATTTTGATATATTTTTCCTCCGTAGTGGAAGTATCCGGAAGTTCTGCAAGCACAGGAGGAAAATTAGGCGGCGCCTGTCCTTCAATCTTTTTAACCAATCGGAGATTGTCAACGTAAATCTTTCCACTTTCATCACCACCCTCTGGCCATATCATTTGGAAGCTCTCCAGCCTATATGTATCGCCATCCATAATGCCATTACTGCAGCCTGGCCATTCTCCAAGAGAGTTTGTATCTCCTAAATCCCATTCGAGTAATTTCCAACCAAACCAGTCGATTGTGAACCACTTTGATACTTCTGCAATATCGTCATTTCCGCCGTATTCATAACATGAGAAACGAAATTGATTATTGCTGCCATCGCCATAAACATAACACTGCAAAGTGTATGAGGTGTCAAATTGTACACCGGAACCGCAATGAAGCCTTAAAAAATGTATTGTTTCCTCTTCATCCCACTTATATTTAAGTTGTCCTGATTTCTTATCTAAAACCCCGGGAAGATATACTGCAGAGCTGATTCCAAATGTAGTCTCTGGATTAATAGTTCCAGAAGTTGAGCCACTATATTCAGGGTCCTTCCAGTCACCTGTAGCTGTAAAGTCGTCAAGAACCTGTATTGGCTGATAGTAGTAATTCCCTGTATGGAAGTTAATTGAAACCTCAGTGCTCATGAGATTCCCTGCCGTATCGGAAATATCGGATGTCAATGTTAGGATATTATCCGCATCCGAAGCGAGCTGCGAAATAGATTTCACACTCAGGATAGATTGTTCTTTATATGTAACGAGTAAGGGCTCAATACTTACCTGAGTTCCGTCATTGATAAGAGTTACGCTATTTTCATTTACTGTTTCCGGGTCTAATAGTTCATCAAAAACTATATTAATCACATCATCGTAATCAAAATCACCCGATTCGGAATTTGGATAGGAATATTCTACAACTGGACCGATAACGTCTATGTCTAAAGTGGAAAAATGTAAAACGAAAGGGTCCCCAGCAATTCCATCACCATTCCCATCAATAGATTTTCCATTAATGTCAGTTACGTTTTCGTCCATTGTAATTGTATAGGTTGTATCATATATTAAGTAACCATTGATGTCTAAAGTTACAGTTCTATTGTGATCTGTCCAGTCATCTGACCAGTTCAATCCAGCGAGATCCACTTCAGGTTCAATAGTTAAACCATTCTCAAAAGTATTTGTATTCATAGTTTTGGAAAAAGTGAAAGAGATTATAGTATTAACTGGAACAACATCGTCCTCCTGCGGATTGGTTGATATTACAATCGGTGCAAAGGAGGGAATTATTTCACTTGCTTCAGTATTTGAAGGTATAGATTCATTCCAATATCTGTCCAGCATAGTTGCTGAATAATGATATGTTCCATTGAAGTCTTGCAGTCCGTCGAAATTATCTGAAATTGTATATATGCTGTCACCGAAGTGAATATCAATAATCTCATCGTTATCTACATTAATATCATTATCCTCCGACCTGTAAAGCGCAAACCATTGATTATCGTTCCCTGCAGCGGGTGGCGTTACAGTTATCTGGTAATGCAAAGAATCAGTTTTTTGTAAACTTAGAGAAGGAGCTTCCGGAGGAATGTTATCAATTAGTTGTGTAGCTCTTATTTTTGTTTTGTGATCAAAAAAGGTGGCGCCTGCTTCATTCCAATATTGATAACCATTCCAGCTGCCATAACTGAAAAATTGAAACCCATCAACCCATTCAACTCCGCGGCATGTTTCAATCACTCCAGGATGATTTCCCCATACTCCATTACTGGCAAACTGATAGGAACCCGGACCAACAGAAAACATTCTGCCAGTATTAACACCGGGTTGAATCCAGTAACCCCATGAATTATCGCCTCCTCCAACTAACATGTCATAGAAACCGCTTCCTGTAGTCCAGTGATAGTGCATTGGTGTAAGCTGTTCGATATAGCCCTCATTGAACCATAATGCAGCATCCTGATAAACTGTTCCATAACCTTGCCATCCGGACCACCTATATTTTCCTAGTGCAGCGACTGAAAGTCGTACCCAGGGTTTTACTGCTTGAATTGAGTCATGAAGCATTTGAACAAATTCTGTAACTGACCAACGCCACCACTCTTCCCAGCTTGTGAAACCTTCTGGCACACCTCCACTATAAGGATGATCGGTATCGTATAAGTAACGACCGCTCTTATTGACAATCAAGTCTTGAATCTGCTCATCTGTTATCATCCCATCCAACATACGATTTTCATCTACCAATCTTGCTAATTTTGAAGATAGCTTGGAATTAGAGTACTCATTCCAACGTATATAATCCAGATGAATGCCGTCAATATCATAATTACTAACAATTTCCATAGCAACGTCTAAAGTGTATTCTCTTACTGCTTCCAAACCTGGAGAAAGTGCTCTGTATGAATCCATTAGAATATCGTCTTGGTCTCTACAAACCCAATCCGGGTGGACTTGAGCAGGAGCTCCCTCATGAGTACTTGCACAGGCAAATACATTAAACCAGGCATGTAGTTCTAAACCTCGTTTATGTGCTTCTTCAATTGCATAGGCAAGTGGATCATATCCAGGATTAGAATAACCTGCATAGAATCCCCAGGGTTCATAAGAGGAATTGTAATAAGCGGTCCCGCTCTGCCTTGCCTGCCATAGAACGGCATTCAAATTTCCTGCTTTATGATTATTAAGAATTGTTCTGACACGTGCTTTATTGGTGGAAGCTGAAGATGAAGAACTGATATGTTCCCAGGTTATTACCCATGTTGCCCTGAATTCTTCATTATTGTCCTGTGCAATTAAAAGTGCAAAACTGCACATTATTAAGATGTTAAAAAAGATTTTGGAAAAATATTTCATTCTGTACCTCCTCAATTATATATAGAATTTATGATTCTGGAAGAAACAAGACAATAAGGATTATCATGAATCATGTAAAAATAATTGTATTCTCTACTGCTATGAGTGAGCTCATAGTAGAACTTTGAATGACGTTGTATAGATAGTGGGAAAAAAATGGGGTTGTTTTACTAGTTCCGTCATGAGTTCACTCTTGATGGAATATAAAACATTACAATACGAATAGTCTCGGTATACAATCGGGACTTTGAGCATTGTGGAAAATGTAT
Organism: Fidelibacterota bacterium; assembly: GCA_016782645.1. Taxonomy (GTDB): domain Bacteria; phylum Fidelibacterota; class UBA2242; order UBA2242; family UBA2242; genus BS750m-G69. Next base: position 3,565 of record JADHYC010000080.1, read on the forward strand.
TAAATATCATAACAAAAATGTACTTTAACCAATGGGATTCCTGGAAAGTGCGTTTTTACACACCATCTTTATGTAATAGTTAGGTGCATATCGAATGTTTTTTGAAATTGTAATTTTAAATCACATTATTTGGCATTAATTTACAGTGTTGATTTAAACTTGACTTTTACAATGTTTAAAATTTATTTATAGCGCAGCTATTTGAACAATTATTGAGTATAAAATTAAATCTAAAAAAATCATAAAATCAGCTGTGGTGAAATAATGGCGAAGAGGAGACTTCTTTTCCGGAGGCTTATTAATTTAATCTTGATAGGTGCAGTTGTTTTTGTTGGTGTATATGTAATAAAAAAAAATCCTGGAGAGAAATTAAAAGGAATAGTTTATCCAAATGATATTAAAGTAATGACTTACAATATTCATCATGGTGAGGGAACGGATGGGATTTATAGTCTTTCCAGAATTGCAAGAGCTATAAGAAAGCAGTCGCCGCATTTAGTCTGTTTAAATGAAGTTGATTATAAAACTGAAAGGACCTTTGGAGACGAACAGGTACGTAAAATTGCCGCTGATCTAGGAATGGATTTCACGTTTGCCCGGAATCTTGAATTTCAGGGTGGATGGTATGGTAATGCTATATTATCCCGTTTTCCAATAGAGTTTGCGGAGAATAAGATTTATAAATGTAAGGACAGCCCTGAAAGAAGAGGGGTTCTTCATACTATTGTAAAAATAGGTGATAAAAAGGTACATTTTTATGCTACTCATCTTAGTGTAGATTCTCTTGAAAGTGCAGATGAAGCAAAGGAGCTCTTAAACGTAATTCTTGATTGGGGTACTGAAGAGCCTATAATAATTGCCGGTGATTTTAATATGGAGCCGTCATATCAGAGAATTCATGAATTTTCTTATTACTTTTATGATATTGGATATTTTCTTGAACCTGGCGGTTATACCTTTCCAAGTGACAATCCTCAAATGAGGATTGATTACATTTTTTCTAATGACCTTTTAGCACCTATTTCGGTTGATGTTATAAAAAATGAAAACACTATTGTTGCTTCCGATCATTTACCGTTAGTTGTACATTTTAAATTTAAGGAAGAATAGTGTATTTTCTTTCATAGAAGTATTTTTAAAATTCCATTGAGTGGTAATTTGGGCAAGTAATTGATGTTTACATATAATCGCTTGTTTTTTTAATCTGCAAGATATTTTAACATATAAAATGAGGGGAGTAATCCATGTTGTATGATTTCTTGGAAGAACTTGGTATTAAAGAGGTTAACTATGGTGCAACACTCGGAAACAGTGATGGGTGGATAAAAACAAAAGGTAAGGAACTTGTAAGCTATTCACCCATTGATGGAAAACCGATAGCCAAAGTTGTTCAGGCAACAAAAGAAGACTATGATTTTCTAATAAGAGAAGCACAAGAAGCTTTTAAAAAATGGAAGATGCTGCCTGCTCCGAAAAGGGGAGAAGTAGTTAGAGAAATAGGAGAAATTTTAAGAAAGTACAAAGAGCCGCTTGGAAAACTCGTCACACTTGAAATGGGTAAAATAAAAGCAGAGGGTATGGGCGAAGTTCAGGAAATGATCGATATTTCTGATTTTGCGGTTGGTCAAAGTCGTATGCTTTATGGTTCAACGATGCACAGTGAACGACCTAAACATAGAATGTATGATCAGTATCATCCTTACGGATTAGTTGGTATTATCACTGCATTTAATTTTCCCGTAGCAGTTTGGTCATGGAATGCGCTAATAGCTGCGATATGCGGAGATGTAAATATCTGGAAGCCCAGCTCCAAAACACCACTTACAGCGATTGCCGTCCAGAACATTATTGCACCGGTTATTGATAAATATGACATTAAGGGTGTCTTTAACCTGGTTATTGGTAAGGGCTCTGAAGTTGGTGAACTACTTATTAATGATAAGCGAGTACCTTTAATTAGTATGACAGGTAGTACTGCAATGGGAAAAAGAATTGGTGAAGCTGTCGGTAAACGGCTTGGAAGAACAATTCTGGAACTGGGTGGCAATAATGCTATTATCATCGCAGAGGATGCGGATATGGATATGGCAATAAGAGCGACCTTGTTTGGAGCTGTTGGAACAGCAGGTCAAAGATGTACGACAACCAGAAGAATAATTATCCAGAAATCAGTTAAGGAGAAATTTGTTAGCACTCTTGTAAAAGCGTATGGACAGGTAAAGATTGGTAATCCGCTAAACGATGATATTCTTATGGGACCGGTAATTGATACAATGGCTATAGAACTGATGATGAATGCCATTGAGGAGGTTAAGAGATCCGGCGGAAAACTTCTTTATGGTGGAAATATCAAAACGATTGAGGGTCTGGAAAACGGATTTTATGTAGAGCCAACCATCATGGAAGTAAAGAATGATTACCCGATAGTTCAGGAAGAGACATTCGCTCCTATTCTTTATATCATTGAATATAATGATTTTGACGAAGCGATTGAAATTCACAACGATGTCCCTCAAGGACTCAGTTCTGCAGTATTTACATCATCTATGCACTACCAGGAGCAATTCCTTTCGCATATAGGTTCTGATTGTGGTATTGCAAATGTAAATATTGGTACTTCAGGTGCTGAAATCGGTGGTGCATTCGGCGGTGAGAAGGAAACTGGCGGAGGCAGGGAGTCCGGTTCCGATGCATGGAAAACCTATATGAGAAGACAGACAAATACAATTAATTGGGGCAAAGAACTTCCATTAGCTCAGGGAATTTCATTTGATATAGACTAAGAAGGAGATAATTACGAGGGTTCTAATGCTATAGATTTAAAAATGTTTTGGGGATTACGGTACATTCCGGAGTTATTACAGAGGACAGGAAGTTTACCTGTCCTTTGTTTTTTTAGTATCATAAATTTAGGCTATTATGGATGCGGGTACTTTATATATAGTTTCTACTCCAATTGGACACCTTGGAGATATTACATATAGAGCAGTGGAAATTCTGAAAAAGGTAGATCTTATTGCAGTTGAGGATACAAGGCATGCTTCCATTCTTTTAAAGAAATATTCTGTGCAGACAAAGAGAATTAGTTATTATGAAGAAATCGAGGAGCGTAGGAGTAATGAACTTTTAAGTCGCTTGAAAGCAGGAGAGAATATTGCTCTTATATCCAATGCAGGTACACCGGCAGTAAGCGATCCAGGGTATAGATTAATCACAAAAGCTATTGAAAACGGGGTTTCAGTGGTGCCGATTCCAGGTGCCTCATCTGTTTTAGCAGCATTCGTTGCATCTGGATTTTCAACTGATAGATTCAGTTTTGAAGGCTTTTTACCGAAGAAAAAAGGAAGGAGAAAAAGGCTTCAAGAACTACAAAATGATCGTAGAACTCTTGTGTTTTTTGAAAGTCCTTACCGAATCTTGAAAACACTGAAGGATTTTCTGGAAGTGTTTGGGGATCGAAGATGTATAGTTGGACGGGAAATAACTAAAATACACGAAGAATTTAAACGGGGAAGATTATCTGATTTAATTCAATATTTTACTGAGGTCAAACCCAGAGGCGAGTTTGTTCTTGTTATTGAAGGAAAGAGAAAGGAATCGTAGCCCGCCTCAAAGAGATCCCAATGGGAAACCTCTGGTTTGGAATCCACTTACAATGCAATAGAATGAGAGTTGCGAAGCAGTCACGGAGGACTCCTTTGAAGAGCTTCGCAGTGCGGTTTTATGCTTATTCGTAACCGTCTCTAAGTGATCCCTTTGTGGAAGCTCCGCTTGGGAAAAAAGAAATTAGTAGCCTAAAACTCTGCTTCGGAAACAGAACTATGAAATCAAAAGTTGTTCTTATAAAATGTCAATCCTATGAAAGTGAAGAAGTATCTTTAACGGTAAAACAGGGTATTTCTCTTCTTGGTGGGGTTGATAAATTTGTTCAAAAAGAGGAAAGGATTTTACTCAAGCCAAATTTTCTGAGTGGAAAACTACCTGAAGACTGTGTAACAACTCATCCTGAAGTATTTAGAGCAGTTGCCCAAATCTGTTTTGAAGCTGGTGTCAATCTGATTTATGGGGATTCTCCAGGACTTCAGAAACCTTTGAGAGTTGCGGAAAAGTCTGGCATTGCAGCTGTTGCTCGGGAATTAAATATTCCAATAGTTGATTTTGAAAGGGGAGAAGTACAACATTTTTCATCAGGGCATCAGAATAAACAATTTACGATAGCAAACGGGATTTTGGGTTCCGATGGTTTTATCAGCTTACCAAAACTCAAAACGCATAATCTGACAAGAATAACAGGTGCTGTTAAAAACCAATTTGGATGTATTCCCGGAATTTTAAAAGCGGAATTCCATGTGAAGTTGCCAACAGTAGATGATTTTTCAAAAATGTTGGTTGATTTGAATCTCTTTTTGAAATCTCGCTTCTATATAATGGATGCAGTTCAAGCAATGGAAGGGAATGGACCGGGTAGTGGAAAGCCATATCAGCTGAATCTGTTAATGTTTTCTGATGATCCTGTAGCAATTGATTCAGTTGCGTGTAAAATATTGAATGTCAAACCTGAAAGGGTTCTTACAAATTTGTATGGTGAGAAATTTGGACTTGGTAAAATGTGTCTTGAAGATATAGAGATTTTAGGCGATGATATTAGCAATTTTTATGCTCCTGATTTTGAAGTGCAGCGAGGTCCGGAGCTTAATTCAAACAGAGCGTGGAAATATAGGTTTTTAAAAAAACTGATTTCTGATAAACCTATTATTGATTCTAATAAGTGCGATAGATGTGGTTTTTGTATTGATCAATGCCCGGTGGAGCCGAAGGCGCTTTATATATCTGATGGAAATGGGGATTCCTTACCGAGATATAATTACAATTTGTGTATTCGGTGTTTTTGTTGTCAGGAGATTTGCCCAATTGGAGCGATAAGTGCTAAACTGCCGGTGATTCGTAGAATTGTAGATTTAATAGGTAGATAAACCGCTAATAAATGCTAATATGAAATGAACAAAAAGGATTATTGGGGAAGGATTTTACTTGGGTTGTGCTTTAACATTTCATAGAGAGATTGGATGTAAATCCGTATGATACGAGGCTATATTGGATATTAGTAAATATTTGTGTTTTGAACAGTGAAGAAGATTTAGTCTGATTAGTATAAGGAGATTTTAAAAGATGACCCTGTTTTATATTATCGTTGCTGCCTTCTTTTTTTTATCAGCATCTGTAACATTTTTTCGACCTTCTATTATTAGGAAAATAATGAAACTGGTAATAGATAAAGACCTCTTTTTTTTACCAGGGATATTAGAGATAGTATTGGGACTTGGCACTTTATATTTCCGTCACAGTTCAAAGTTTAAATGGTTTGTTTATTTAGCAGGGTTTATACTTTTCATAGATGGAATATTTTATCTCATTTCTTCGAAGCGTTTAAAAGAAACTTATAAATGGTTTATAGAATTTAAAGATAGGGACATGAGGATTTATGCTGTCTTTATGTTAATGATTTCAGTAGGATATTTAATTTCCGGGATTTGATTCTATTTATCCTATAAATGAAGCTTTTGAAAGTAGCATTTTAACTAACTCATTTAAGAAATTTAGACATATTTAATATCACTTCTGTCAGAGTTGAAATCCTTGATTTTAAATAGGGATCAGTCTCCGAAATAATTTTATAATTTTTGTCACGCACTTCAAACTTTGAAATGTTGTAGGATTCAGTTGAAAAAACAAGTGCTATTGAAGAATCGATAACAGCACATTCATCCCATCCTACTGAGACTATATATTCCGAACGTTTTTCATCAGAAAATAGTGGGTATCCTAAAGAATAGTTTTCTACCGGGGTGTTGCAACCTAAAAGACTTAGAATGGTAGAGGGGATATCGTAGTGGCTTGTTATCCAATCTATTGTTCTTCCGCTTTCACCGGGCAAATGCACGATCATTGGTACTTTCACCTGCTCAGGAGAGAATGCTCCATTATGTCCCCAGAATCCCCGTTCCCAGAATTCCTGACCATGATCCCCCGAAATAAAAACGATTGTAGAATCCAAAAGCCTTCTTTCTTTCAACACATTCAAAATTTTCCCTGTAACCCAGTCATCAAAATAAATGGCATTTTTGTAATCATTTAAATATGGTAACGCATTTTTCCTTTTATCTAACCTTATAAAATTCAAATCCTTAACAGCTGGTTTAAATTTTGTAAAATTATCGGGATAACTATAAGGTGCGTGAGGTGCATCTAAAAAGAAAACAGTAAAAAATGGCTTATCTGAATCCCGTGAATCTATCCACGTATGAAATCGAAAAACCTGCTGTTGATCGCGTTCTATAGCATTAGAACCGTCTAATTTATCTTCAATATATTCAGTTATTTCCACGAAACAGGTTTTTCGAAACTCCGGAAAAGTCAGCGGAGAGCTGGCAAGTATCTTAAATTCATATCCTAGCTCTTTCAAAGAAGAAATTAGAATCGGTCCTTCTCTTTCTCCTAAAAAGTGATGCCAATAACTTCCATAAATTCCATAAAATATCGAAAAAATACCAAATCGACTGGCATTCCCACCACTATAATGATTACTGAAGATGCATGCATTTTCTGAAAATGAATAAATTTCTGGCGTTACATCAGGACCTAGCATGTCATATCGCCATGAGTCTATGATTATCATTACAATATTGAATTTTGGTTTTTCCCTACTAAATGTTAATTGTTCAAGGGGATAATTTAAAGACTTCCCTTTCTTTTGATGTTCTAATTCAAATTCACGATTAACTACAAAACCTAATTTCTTTTTTGCGAAACGTTTAATAGTCAAAGGCTGATAAAGGGGAAAAACTTTCGCATACCGTGTAATAGAAGTACGGTTATAAAGA
>JADHYC010000023.1 GCA_016782645.1 Fidelibacterota bacterium
TTAATGTGGGTGCTGTGCACGTCCAAACCGATGTACTTCATAGGGTGTCCTCCTTGGTTATGGGTTATTTTTTCATATCACAATTTAATGACTGGGGATGACACCCGTCTTTCTATTTTACCAGACTCGCACCTGACGCAATATAAATAAAATAACGATATCCGAAAATCTTTTATTCGGCGTCAGGGTGCTCCGGACAAGTTTCAGTTGGAACAAGCAGGGATTGAACAAGCCAGTGTGCAGTTGTTATGTAGCAGATCATGATCCGGAATGGCAGTGTGTGGAGTGTGAAATGGAGATTTATCTGGAAAAATCATAAATCAGCAATAAGGATTTGCTTACAATTTTAACAAATATAAAATATCTATATCGTAACATAGACATCGTTAGGCAGTTAATGATGAGGAAAGTATATGAAGAATAGTCTATTCATATTCCTAATATTAACATCTACAATATTTGCGCAGACCAATACATCTTCACTTTCATTTTATCCCCTTCAAATAGATAATTATTGGGAATATAAACACGAATACAGAGATTTGTTAGGCTCGTCACCGATTTGGGAAGTCACCTATGAAAGTAAACGAGTTATTGGTGATACTATATTACCTAACGGTTTGGTATATAAAATTATCTTATCAACACCAATTCCAGATACCGCAGCAGGATATTTAGAATTTGAACGTATTGATTCGTCGACTGCAAATATATATAGATATTTCCCAAATAATGGATATATAAACGACGAATATTTAATTGATAGCCTTCGGTCTCAAATTGGAGATACGAGTAAAGCATCACGCGATTTCCCATACGGTTCGTATGATGCGATGACAGTTTGTTTGGATATTTACATTGACACAATAGTTGGCCTATGTAAATTAACGAAAGAATTTGAAAATATGAGTCAGATTCCTAGCATGAAATATTATTTAAGCAAAGATATTGGTTTTACGAGTTATTCTATTATAGAAGAGTGGCAATCATCTGGTTGGTTAATATATGCTAATATAGGAGGAACCGAATATGGAACTCAGGTATCAATAGAAAATAATAAGTCTATATTGAACGAATATAAATTATTCCAAAACTACCCTAATCCCTTCAATCCAATTACAACTATCTCCTATGAATTACCACAGATATCTGATGTTACGCTGAAGATTTATGACATCACCGGTCGCTTAATAGAGACAATAATCAATAAAAAACAGAAACCGGGATACTATTCAGTTCGATGGAATGCATCGCAATTTAGCTCTGGAGTCTATATATATCGGATTCAGACAGATGGTTTTTCAGCAGTGAAGAAGTGTATTCTGATGAAGTGATATTTACTTCAAAAGCACATTAATAGCAAAGCCCGACTTTAAAAATCGGGCTTTTTTTATCGCATGGTTACTTTTTGGTAACTCGCGGCTGTAAGTGCCTGATAATCAATGGGGGACAGGGTACTGAAAATCCCTGTGTCGGCAGTTTCCCGATGAATCGGGATCCCGAGCCACAACTCTAACTGCCTTGAATATCAATAACTTACAGAAATTCATGTTTTCCATTCTATTTTTAGTAACCTTGTAAATATTGACATATATTGACATATATTGCCCTCTGAAACCGGATACGGAACTGGATACGGATTTATACAAAAAACAGTTGCACTCTTTCATAATAAATGATAAAATCACTTCAAGCGGTATATCTTCAACTGGGGGTGGTAAAAATATTGTACCGCAGTCAAATTTCCGGCAGCTGCCGGAGATGGGACTGACGGTACGGAGCCATTGGAAAACGCATGGAAGAACAAGAAAAAAGACCGCCCAAACTATTAGATCAACCACGTGAACTGATAAGGGTAGAACATTACAGTTACAGGACCGAACGGGCTTATGTGCAATGGGTTAAGCGGTTTATTTTATTTCATAATAAAAATTGATATTAAAAATTTTGTGAGTTAACTTGCAATTGATATTTAACTGAAGTTATTTTACTTTAAGAGGTTAATTATGTTGAAAAATATTATTTTGCTAGTAAGTACAACTGTTCTTTTGTTTGCAAATGGATACAGCCAGACGAATAATAATTTTAAAGATAAACTATTCGCAGAATATGAAGACATGTATGATATGCACAATTCTTCTGAATTATCAAAAATTAATACAAGTACAACAATACAAGACAGTAATACAACATTAATTGGTCGCTGGGCTCATGGACCTTGTAGATTTGTGGATATACAAGATAGCATCTCATGTTTTAGTGATGGTGGTAATTTAGTAATGATGAATATCAGTGATCCAAACAATGTAAAACAATTAAGTAGTATGATTACACCCGGTATAATTGAAGACATCAAAATAAGTGGTGATTATGTTTATATAGTGATGGGTTATGGAGGTTTTTGCATTATTAATATTTCCGACCCAGAGAATCCAATCGAGGAAAGTATTTTTTATACAAATGCTATTGCAGTAGGGGTTGATATTAAAGGTGATTATGCTTATATAGCAGATATATATGGCCTAAAGGTGATTGATATTTCTGACCCTGTCAATCCGGTGGAAACGGGCTTTTATGATACTGATGGTTGGGCATATAAAGTAGCAATTCAGGGAAATTATGCTTATGTAGCAGGTATGAGTGAGGGACTAATAGTGATAGATATTTCTGATCCTGCTAATCCAACTAAAATAGCCTCATTTGATACTGGAGACCGAGCTTATCGCATTACAGTAAATGGTGATTATGCCTATATAGCCGATGGATGGGATGGATTAAGAATTATTGATATTTCAGACCATGCAAATCTACAAGAAACAGGTTTTATAGATATAGGAGGTTTTGCCTCCGAAGTGGTATTACAAGATAGTTGTGCATATATGGCTTATGGATGGGGGTTGAAAATTATTGACATCTCTGATCCTGCCAATCCAGAAAAAATCGGAGAATTTGATACTGATTGTACAGTATCTGGAGTAGCAATTCAAGGTAATTATACCTATTTGGCAAATGAGGATGATGGTTAAAAATCATAAATATTTCTGATCCTGATAGTACTTCACTAGTTAGACATATTGAGACAGGTAGTTATGCTTCAAAAATAGATATACATGGTGATTATGCTTATGTTGCAGGTGGTCATAAAAGTTTGCAAGTGCTGGACATCTCTGATCCTGTTACTCCTGTAAAAATTGGATCTTTTGATATTCGTTCTGAGAATATTATCATAAAAGATGACTATGCTTATTTAGCAGCATGTGATAGTTTTAAAATATTAAACATTTCAAATCCTGAACAGATGGAAGAAGCGGGAAGTTTTCGAACAAATGGTTGCGCTCAGGATGTAGCATTACAGGGAGATTATGCTTATTTAGCATCTGGCTACGGTGGTCTTCAAATTATTAATATTTCAAATCCTGAGAATCCAGAACAAATAGGAGTTTTTGATATTGAAGGTGACGGTACATCTATAGTAGCAGTCCAGGGTGAATATGCTTATGTAAAATTTGATAGTCTGGTTGTACTTGATATTTCTGATCCAACTAACCCTCAACACATCGGTAGTTTTGATTCGTATGTCTATGCAATAGCAGTACAAGGTGACTATGTTTACATAACTCGCAACAATGTTTTTTGTGTATTAGATAATTCTGATCCTGCAAATCTTGTTGAAATTGGATCTTATACACTAGATGATTATTGCTTTGATATAGTAATTCATAATAATTATGCTTATGTGGCAAATGAAAGGGCTGGTCTCATAATCCTGGATATATCAGATCCAGCCAATATAATTAAAACCGGTTTTTTTGATACTGGAGATGATGCCAGAGGTGTAGCTGTAGATGATAATTATGTGTACGTGGCAGATGGTGATGACGGAATATATATTATTAGAAATAATGAGCTTGATAATACAAAAATTGAAAATAATGAAAATAATATTCCTCAAAAAGTCAAGTTGAGTCAAAATTATCCTAATCCCTTTAATCCGACTACAACATTCAAATATGAACTACCCAAAGAATCCAAAGTTCATCTTGTATTATACGATATAAACGGTCGCTTGATAGAGACATTTGTCAATGAAAAGCAACAACCGGGATACTACTCGGTTCAATGGAATGCATCCCAATACAGTTCAGGAGTCTATATATACAGAATCCAGGCAGATGGGTTTTCAGCAGTGAAAAAGTGCCTGCTGATCAAGTAGTCTGAATACAACACAATAACATAAAGCCCGACCTAAAAATCGGGCTTTTTCTTTTGCATGGTCACTTTTTGGTAACCTATCCCCGTAAGTCCCTGATAATCAAGGCATGACAGGGTACTGAAAATCCCTGCCTGTCCGGCTCCTGTCGGATGTCGGCGGTTTCCGGCAGCTGCCGGATCCCGAGCCACAACTCAAACCCTTTGTAAATCAACAGTTTACAAGGGGGTTTTTATTTTCTACATTTTAGGTGAAATATAGCCAATAGGGACAAATAGGGACATACTGGGACATAGGGTAGTGACTTTTTGGTGACTTTAGCAGGATACATTTCCTGTGTGTTTTGAGGTCTTTTGGAGACATTTCTTGATAAACTGGATATAAAATGTACCAAATGTCGCCAATATTTGATGTAGAATTATATATAATCATCTCATATGAAATAAAAGAGCAGAGATACTTCAGAGGATCAGGATTTCACTGTACTGATTACACCAAACATGGACATATCAAGAAATCAGGAAAGGGAGTGGTATAAACGAAAGTTACCCCCTAGCCAGCTTCAAAATTGATGGAGAAAGATATGGAATTGCTTTATGAAGAGAGAAATAAGAGCAATAAGCCAATATGTTTGTTGATTAAGGAAGCGATTAATAAAACATATGGAAAATAAGAAGAGTCTTTGGCTCTTCTTTTTACTAAAAATCTTCTGGAGATTTACATATCTTAGTGGTTATATTCTTTTATGAGTGGCATTAAAGTGATGAGGGACTTAAGGTAATTGGACTAAGTAGTATCAAACCTCAAAAATATCCATTCTGGCAGCCTCCATGTGACTCAAGGAGCGGAGCCACATTTAAGAGTTATTGGAACCTCTCGGGAAGTATGATTTTCAATAAAGTTCACGGAATTTTATGCGACACAAAAAGCTGCATATAAGCATTTATGTAAGCTGCATAAACCTATGTTAGGTGGCAAAAACAATGACCAGCCATCCCGGAGTCGCTTATCAAAAACACGGCTAACAGTTCGCTAAACATTGAGATATCATAAGGAGAATTTGCATGAACATGAATAGAGATAACGTGGAACGCCTCGGTAGCGGGTTTATCGGTGCCATCCTGATCTTTTTTATTGGCTGGCACTGGCATGTTGCTATCGCCGTCTGGCTGTCCGTAATATTGCTGGTTCGTTCCTTCAGGATGACGGAAAAATGGTACGGAACCCTTCCAATATTGGGGACGACAGTTCTTTTCCGTTATCTGAGCATTACCGGTGGTTGGGATATGCCTTTCTATATGGAATTTGCCTTCAGCCTGCTGGTGCTGCTGCCCCTTTGGGCAGCCTTGTACACCGACCGCTGGTACGCTCGTTCCGGGAGGCGACTCGGTGCGCTGCTGATGTTCCCTCTGGTGTATACAGCCGGCGACTTTCTGCTGGGCTTTTCCCCAATTGGGACGGTCTTTTCCCCGGCGGTGGGCCAGTTCAGTTATGCGGCTCTTGCGCAGACTGTCTCCCTGACAGGCTTATGGGGGCTCACGTTCCTGATTGGCCTAACGGCGACGACAGTGAACTATATCTGGGAAAACGGCTTTGATCTGCGAAAGATTGGACGCCCCGTGGCTGTCCTGGTCGCTGTATTTGCCCTGCTCCTGGCTTATGGCTACGGCAAGATCCTACTGACCCGCCCATCCGATGGGACCGTCCGCGTCGCGGGTATTACTGAACCCCACCTCAGTGATTATTGGTCCATTACCGACAACGGAGCTCCCCGTGAGAGCAAGGCCGAGTACACCCCCGAACTAACGGCTATGCAGAACCGTCTCTTTGCTCAGAGCCAACGGGCCGCAGAATACGGGGCCCAGATCATCTTTTGGAGCGAGGGAAACGCTGTCATGTACGAGGACGACCTGGATACTTTCTTGGAACGTTCCCGGACCTTTGCCCGTGAGCACGGAGTGTACTTTGCGCCCACCCCCCTGGTTCTACGTTACGATCGGATGAAGAACGACAATCTGATATACCTCTTTGGTCCCGACGGGGATATCCTCTTTCGTTACGAAAAGACCATTTCCTGGTATCCCACGGACTCTGACGGAATTATTCCCTCTGTCGAGACCCCTTGGGGCACCCTATCGGCGGTCATCTGTTTCGACTTGGACTTTCCCCAGTTCGTGCGACAGGCCTACCAGCAGGATGTGGACATCTTGCTGGTGCCCGGTTACGACACAGAGCCTATCAGCCCCTTTCACACACAGATCGGGTGGCTCAGAGGGGTAGAGTACGGCTTTTCCGTCTTCCGTCAGGCCAACAAGTCCACCTCTATTGCAACGGACTATAACGGGAATGTCTTGGCTTATCAGAACTATTTCGACACCAGCGATCGTTTGATGATCGCCGATGTCCCCGCGAAGGGTATCTGGACAATCTATGGTACAGTCGGGGACTGGTTCATTGCATTGGTCTGGGCGACACTGGCAGCGGTGGTTGTCCTGACTGTCCGGGACCTCGCCCGACGGCGGAAAGGTTAGCAAATATCGATCACTCACTCCCCAGCAAACCAGCAGAAGCACAAGTTGTGTCATGCGGGGTATTGTCTGGTCTATCTTGTTGGGTGTTTTGCCACCTAACAATTCATTGGAGCTGACGTGGCTATCATGGAGCTTTGCGAGGGTTGCAGAGGTAACTAACTGAGGTTGGTGGGCGATGGCTCAGAGCATGGGCGCCGCCACGCAGCTCAATTCAACCGTTATACTGCATCTGATAGAAAGTTGAATAGTATCTAAATTCTTATTTTATAATTTGAAGGGTATTCAATGATAGGCAAAACTATTTCTCACTATAAAATCATGGAAAAACTCGGCAGTGGAGGCATGGGTGTCGTCTATAAGGCAGAAGACACCAAACTCAAACGTACCGTTGCGCTTAAATTTCTTCCACCAAGTCTGTCTATCGATTCCGAAGCTAAAAACCGCTTTATACATGAAGCCCAGGCCGCTTCCGCCCTCGACCATACCAATATTTGTACGATTTACGAAATTGATGAAACCGATGATCATCAATTGTTTATGGCCATGTCCTGCTATGATGGAGAAACACTCAAACAGAAGATTGAGCATGGACCTCTCCCATTTAAGGAAGCAAGTTCCATTGTTTACCAAATCGTCCAGGGTCTGGCTAAAACACATGAAAAAGGCATTATCCACCGCGATATCAAACCAGCCAATATCATGATTACCAATGATGGCGTGGTAAAAATTTTGGATTTTGGTTTAGCCAAGTTGACCGGGCGAACCATGCTGACCAAAGAAGGTACGACTCTGGGAACCATATCTTACATGTCACCGGAACAGACACGGGGCGATTCGGTTGACCATCGCACTGATATATGGTCGTTGGGGATTATCTTTTATGAGATGCTCACAGGACAGTTGCCCTTTAAAGGTGAATACGATCAGGCTGTGATGTACTCCATCCTGAATGAGGAGCCTAATCCAGTATCTTCCCTAAATGATAATATGCCCACTGAATTGGATCAGATTATTACAAAGATTATGGCTAAAAAACCCGATGATCGTTATCGTCAGATTGATGAATTCATCGAAGATTTATTGCATCTAAAAGAAGGTACATTAAAAAAAAGGAAAAGATTGAAGCGAACCGAAAAGAAACGTTTACTATTTCTAACCTCCATCAGTGTAATTGTACTTATTGTTTTTACAGTATTATTTTATCCGACTAAAACCATACCATTCTCAGAGAGAGACTGGATACTAATCACTGACTTCGAAAATCATACCAATGAAAGCATTTTTGATAAATCGCTTTACACTGCCTTTTCCTTGAGTATAGATCAATCCCGATATGTTAATGTTTTATCGAAACGCAGAATGCTGGAAACACTAAAACGAATGAAGAAATCAGGTACAAAAGTTATTGATGAAGAAGCTGGGCGTGAAATTGCAATCCGTGAAGGAATTGGCATCTTTGTCGCACCAAGCATTAGTCGGGCAGGAGAAAAATATGCTTTGATGGGGAAAATACAGGAAGTTAAAGGCAATAATATTTTAGAATCTGAAGTTCTTTATGCAGATGGAAAAAATGAAATACTTGAGACATTAGACAAGTTAAGTCATAATATACGTAAAGAACTGGGAGAGTCAAGATTTTCAATTGCCACTCGGAGCAAACCTTTAACTAATGTCACAACTTCCTCATTAGAGGCTCTCAAGCAATATTCTCTGGGAATTGAGAACCATTTAAATTTGAATTTTGAACAAGCAAAGAACTATTATGAGAATGCTCTAAAAATTGATACAAATTTCACTTCTGCAAGAGCGTCTTTAGGAAATCTTCTTTTTGAAAGATTTGATCGCAAAAAAGGCAAAGAATTATT
The DNA here is from genome assembly GCA_016782645.1 of Fidelibacterota bacterium. Classification (GTDB taxonomy): domain Bacteria; phylum Fidelibacterota; class UBA2242; order UBA2242; family UBA2242; genus BS750m-G69. The sequence goes on from JADHYC010000023.1 coordinate 8,607, forward strand.
AGCAGAGGCTGTTAAATATGTAGAAAACCTGACGGATAAGGAAAAGTATGGCATTTTAGCATTTCACGCTATCAATGTTGAAAATGATTATGAAAAAGGGATAAAATTCACCAGAATGCGTATTGATTTGTATCCGGATGACCCTATTGCACATAATAATCTGGGCTGGTACTATCATAATTTGGGTAGATTTAATGAAGCAGTATTAGAGTATAAATCCGCATTAAAAATTAATCCCTACTTGCTGCTTACTTACGGCGGCCTTATCTGGATTTATTGTGAAAAATTAGCCCAATTGGATTCCGCTATGGTCTGGTCAAAGCATCTGCTTTTCTATGATGATGAAAATGCATGGGGATATTTTTATTTAGGCTCTTCGTATGTGGGTAAGGATAGTCTTTCTGAAGCTGAACGGGCTTATAAAAAAGCCTCTGAATTAAATCCAAATTTAAATCTTAATACTTATCGCCTGGCCCATGTATATCGACTTCAGGGTCAATATCAAAAATCAATTCAAATTTTAAAAGGAATGCTTAAAGTCCATATGAATGAAGCATCGGCCCATTATGATTTGGGTATTAATTATCAAATGATGGGTGATATACAAGCAGCAAAAAAACATTTTTCCAGATTTAAAGAATATGCTGAGAAATGGGTGCAAGATAGTCCGGAAAACGCAGCATCATATATATCTTTGGCAGTGGTGTTGACAAGACTTGGTGAGAAGCAACAGGGCTGGGATATCGGCTGCAAAGCGATTGAGCTTGACTCCACTCTTCATTTAAGTTTTGCGGAATTACTAACTACTCAAGGCAAAAAGGAAAAAGCCCTTATACATTTAGAGAAAGCGTTGCAGAAGGGATATAAAAATCTGGTCTGGTTGAAATTAAATCCCGATTTAGAATTGCTGCAGAATGAACCCGGATATAAAAAATTGATAAATCAATACTTTATCGAATAGAACAAATAATTATCCGAATTAATTGATGCTATAAAGAGATTAGCAAAACTACAACAGGATACCTAATATGATTGGCAAATCAATTTCACATTATCGAATCATTGAAAAACTCGGTGAAGGCGGAATGGGCGTGGTTTATAAAGCCGAGGACACCAAACTCAAACGTTTCGTTGCTTTAAAATTTCTTCCGTTGCAATCGTTAAGTAACGAGGAGGAAAGAACACGGTTAGTGCATGAAGCACAGGCAGCAGCCTCTTTAGACCATCCGAATATTTGCACAGTACACGAAATAGATGAAGTAGATGGCAATACTTTTATTGCAATGGCCTACATCGATGGTCAGAGCCTAAAAGGAAAAATTGATTCAGGCCCTTTAAAAATAGAAGAATCACTAAATATTGCCATTCAAATTGCTGAAGGACTCCAGGAAGCGCATGAAAAAGGAATTGTTCATCGGGATATTAAAAGCTCCAATATTATGTTCTCTTCCAAAGGACAAACAAAAATCACCGATTTTGGATTAGTAAAGTTGTCCGGTCGGACAAAGCTTACCAAAACAGGCACAACAATGGGTACAGTTGCCTACATGTCTCCTGAACAGACACAGGGCGCAACTGTAGACCATCGCGCAGATATCTGGTCCTTTGGTGTGATGCTATATGAAATGATCACGGGACAACTTCCCTTTAAAGGAGATTACGACCAGGCAGTTGTCTATTCCATTGTGAATGAAGAACCGGAGCAGATAACAGGAGTGTGCACTGGCGTACCGATAGAATTGGAGCGCATCATCAACAAGGCCATGGCCAAGAATCCCGAAGAGCGCTATCAGCACGTAGATGAAATACTGGTTGATTTGCGTTCTGTTGCAAAAGAAGCACTGATTAAAATCAAACCAGAGGAGAGTGTCCCTGTTGTTGAAGTATACGAAAAGGAAGAGTCATTTCAGTTTACTAAGCGTAAAAAGCGCAACAAAAAAATGGCATTGCTGATTGCTGCAGTGACCGCGATTGCGTTGGTGGCCTCAATTATCTTTATCATACAGAAACAAAGATCCAAATTCATTGCGAATCGGATCGTCGTTGTACCATTTGAGAATAAAACAGGCGATGAATCTCTGGACATGTTAGGTCAGATGGCAGCCGAAATGATTACCCAGGAGATGTCACAAATAAGTGAACTTGAGGCTGTTCCATTTATATCCGTGATGGATTCATATTCGAAAAAGAAGGAGAAACCCTCTGCATACACTGTTGCGGCGCAAAATGAAGCGGGTGTTCTTATAACAGGGTCCTACTACTTACAGGGTGAAGACCTTTTCTTTCGGGCAAGTATCATGGAGGCTGAGCATAAAAAACTCCTTGAGTCGCCATCGCCGGTAAAAGGTTCTTCCAAAACCCAGGATGTGGTTCTCGAAAGATTATGCAGTCAGATTCTAGGCGCCCTTGCCATTTATTTTTATTATGATGTTCAAACCGGTCAAGCGTATATACCTTCATTCGAGGCGTATAAAGAATTTCAGATAGGGATGGAACTTTTTGGCATCGACTACGATAAGGCAAGAAGCCATTTTTACAAGTCTGTTGAAATGGATTCTGCATTTACACTTCCTCTGCGATACATAGCAGTATCTTATTCTAACCAGGGCCAAAATGCCAGGGCAGATTCCCTATATGACTTAATTAACAAGCATCGAGAAAAGTTGGCCCAATTTGACCGTATCATGCTTGATTGGGGTATTGCAGATAATTCTGGTAATCTGGCAAAAGCGATGAGATTTCTGAGAAAGGCCGAAGAACTTGCTCCAAGAAATTATGTAATCAAATTAATCATCGGCGGGAACGCGATATGTCAGAATCTTCCTCAATTAACTGTAGACACCTATGCTGAATTTGGATATGAGAGAATGGCTGAGGAGATTAGGGGGGAGTGGTGTCTCGGGGTTCTAACCGAAGCACTGTATATGCTTGGAGAGTACGAAGAGGCTTTGGATGTCATTCATTTCTCTCGCCAACATTTTCCTGATCAATCATCAAATCTGAGGTATGAAGCAATTTTGCAGGCGGCACGCGGTCAAATTCAGGACGTTTACAGGGTTATCGATGAAAGCTTTCGTCTATCAGGTTCTGCACCTGGCAGCGTGATGCGTGATGCCGCGATGGCCCTCAGGGCGCATGGGCATAAAGATGTTGCTTATGAGGTGCTCAAACGATCATTAACATGGTACAAATCTCGCATTAGCGGAGACCATCGATACTCTATTGCTCGAGTATTGTATTGTAATGAGCAGTGGGCAGAGGTGCAACAGTATTTTGAACAGCTTTATCGAGAATATCCAAACAATCAGAACTACCAAGGATATACGGGCATTGTGGCAGCCCGATTGGGAGACCGGGAAAAGGCAAACAGGATTTTAGAAGAGTTACATAGTAAAGACGAATCTTATCTGTTCGGATCTCATCTTTATTGGTGCGCCAGGATCGCTGCAGTACTTGGTGAACAAAAGCGCGCCGTTGATCTGCTGCGGGAGGCATATGGTCAAGGCTGGGGTTATGGAATGTACGAGCTTTTAGAAATGGATTTTGAATCACTTCACAACTATAAACCATACATTGAGCTTATGCGCCCAAAGGGTTAAATGATAATTAAGAATAAAAAACTTAGAATGAAGTAGGATTTGTTAGTAAATTTGTCTGAAGACGATTTTATGATCGGCAAAACCATCTACTAATACGATATCATGGAATGACTTTGCTGAGGCATAAAGATCATTAAATTCGAACTTCGAATATTATTAATGAAAATCATATTCTTTGTATTCACAGTATAACAAGCGCATGAAGCCGACACGTTAATCGAGGCCTCTCAAGTTGCTTGTTTTGGTTTTGTAGCGTTTCGAGTAGCTGGTGGTGGCACTGCGAAACCCGAACGTCCAGAGCATTCTCGAAAGCTTAGATTGTATCCAAAAGTTTTGTGCGCTTTCATCCTTGCGCCGCTCAGCACCTAGTCGTTAGAAGCAGGGAGGCCGTATTTATGCATGCATTCCATAATCTTGTAAATGCGATTCTCGTCATTGTGTTTATTTATGCATTAGCTCTTTTACTGCGACGGAAAGGGACATTAACAGAAGAACATTCTCTGACCCTTGCCCGCATCGTTACAGACTTGTGTTTGCCGGCCATAATTTTCGTGAGTCTGGCAAAGCAGTCAATCCGGTTGGATCAAATAGCCCCGGCTCTAGTCATGTTGGGCCTGGAACTTTTCTGTATTGCTCTGGCCTGGAGTATTAGTGCCTTGCTGAAGTTCAACAAAGCACAACAGGGAGCAATTATCTTCTGCTCAGCATTCGGTTCCTCAACGTTTCTGGGTTATTCGATTATCATGCAAATGTTTCCACACACGCCTGAAGCTCTCAGCGAAGCCGTTCTTATTTCAGAAATAGGCGTTGGGTATCCAATCTTCATTTTGGGTCCCAACCTTGCCGCCTATTTCGGTTCAGAAAAATTAGAGGCAAAATTACAGTGGAAATCGTCTCTGGCCTTTTTCAAATCCCCTGTATTTTTCGCATTGCTCATTGGCCTTCTTTGGTGCTCTTTTCGACTACCCGGTCAAGAGAATGCCTTTCTGGCTCCGATATTCCAGCTCTGCAATGTATTAGCCTCGGCTCTGACGCCGCTTGCCATTTTATCGGTTGGCCTCATGTTCAAGTTGCCCCATCTGCGCAAGATAATAGCGCCTCTGACAATTGTAATTCTCCTGAAATTAATAATTAAACCCCTACTTGCCAGTTCTCTTGCAACCCAATTTGGTTTTCCTGAACTCTGGAAAGAGGTTTTGGTTCTTCTAGCCGCAATGCCTCCTGCTGTTCTTGGAGCGGTTTTCTTGAGACGTTATGGTGGAGACGCTTCATTGGCATCAGCACTGCTGCTGGCGGCAAGTCTCGTAAGCTGCGTGACTCTTGTGGGCGTATTCTGGATGATTGGATAGCGTTACTGTCTTGATATGAATCTTCTAACAAGGCTAATGCAGCCGACGCAAAAAACAGCGCGGCTGATTAGCGGCATTAGGCATAATAGAAAGGAATTAATTTGATAAGATATCATCGATTATTTATAATAATAGGCTTGATTTTATTATTTTCTTGCGAAAATCATAACAAGGAGATTTTATCGAATTCTACATCAGAAGAGTTACTTGCTATGTTCCAAGAGGATCAGGCTGTAAGAACTGGTAAAATTGAAGTAGAATCTATTAAATCAGGTAAAAAGAGACGACTACGAGTACTGGAATTGTTATCACAAAATAAAATAAATAGTGCACAAGATAAAATGTATGCAGCATATATTCTTCAGCACACTAGTCTTCGCTATTGTGGTGAAAAGTTGGTCAGTTCAAGTCCTGAAAATTGTTACCTTGCTCATAAACTAGCATGTGAATCCCTAAAGATGGGTAACGAACAAGCACGTCAATTAGTTGCTGCTACTATTGACCGCTATTTAGTGTATACAAAAGGTATTCAAAAATATGGAACACAGCGAGGATATAATTCTGAAACTGGTCAGGAATATCTACTTTCAATTGATTCAACTACAACAGATGCAGAACGAAAAAAATATGGTGTTCCACCGCTAAATGAATTGAAAAAGAAATATCCATTTAATGAAAGCGGTGGTTAAAAATACAGAAGCGCCTAACGAATTCACTTCACACCTGACGCCATAAGGATATCCGAAAATCTTTAATTCGGCGTCAGTATGCAGGCAGGAGTTGAACAACCTACTATGATAAAAGTCATATGATAGATCCGGAAAACATTGTATTAAAAACTGGATACATATCTAAGGAAATTGGATATATAAGTACATAAAAAATATAGAATCAGCATTGATGAAATTTAATAACAAACATCACTTACTCATTACTCTTATTATGATTAGCACTATGAGTATTTTTTCATGCAGTAAAGATTATAAAACCGACAGATTTTTTAAAATTTATCATGGAAACACAGTTCCCGGAGCTGCATTAATGATCATTCATAAAGGTCAAAAAATAGTAGTAAAAACTTATGGAATGGCTAATCTTGAGGATAGTATTTCAGTCACAAGATATACAAATTTTAGATTAGCCTCCGTCACCAAGCAGTTTACAGCTATGTGTATTATGATTCTAAGAGAGCGCGGCAAATTGGATTATAATTACACGCTTAATGACATTTTCCCAAAATTTCCCGACTACGGTAGAGAGATTACAATCAAGAATCTTCTGCAACACACATCCGGTCTTATTGCTTATGAAGACCTCATTCCCGATACTTCAACTAAACAGGTATTGGATAAAGACATTTTACAAATGATGATACAAGTTGACAGCACTTATTTTACACCTGGGACAGACTACCGCTACAGCAATTCAGGATATACCGTATTGGCAATGATTGTAGAGAAGATATCCGGAAAATCATTTGTAGAATTTCTCAAAGACGAAATCTTCACTCCACTTAATATGAAAAATACAGTCGCCTTTGAGAATGGAATTTCAGAGGTGGAAAATCGTGCTTATGGCTATACTGTTGAATCTGATTCCATTAGATTCTCTGACCAGAGCACAACAAGCGCCGTTTTAGGAGATGGCGGAATATACACCTCCATTGAAGACCTTTACAAATGGGATCAGGCACTATATTCTGAAAAATTAGTTACTTCTGAAACTCTTCAGAAGGCTTTTACACCGGCATTGAAAAACTATGGATTCGGATGGCGAATTGACGAATACAAAGGTCGTTTTCGTGTACACCATACGGGAAGCACCTGTGGTTTTCGCACTATAATTCAGCGTTTTCCCCTGGATGAATTCACGGTTATAATTCTGACAAATCGCAGAGATCCCAACGTAGATAAACTTGCTGATAAATTAACTGATATGTACCTAATCGAAAGATAATCGTCACCAAAATCTATTTTAAGTAAGCTCAACAAGCCAAATACATCGAATGCTGAATACTTTCGGTATGGGTTTCTATTCTGGAAAAATCCATTTAATGCTACTACAACAATAATATATGAATTATCTAAGACAGATATTATCACACTTAATATTTTCGATATGCTTTGTAACTTAATTGAAATTCTCGTGAACACCACTCAAGAACCTGGTCAATATTCTATCGATTGGAATGCTACTAAATATCCGTCAGGTATATATATAATTCAGATGAAGGTAGGAAATTTCGTTCAGAGCGAAAAATGCTTGTTATTAAAGTAATCCACCTAACAAATAAGAATTTGCAACGACGTTTCTGTCGTAATCAATCCAGGGTTCAAGAAGCCCGGATTTCTCAGAACAATGGATATATAGGGATCCTTATGTGGAAAGATGGCTCTAAAACAGACTATTCTTGCAATTGCATATTCCAATTGACTTGCTCAAATCTTATGCTTAACATAGGATTAACAATGAATTACAAAGAAACAGGCTGGAATTTTATACGACATGAAAAGCTGTCTATAAGCAGTTATCCGAGTCGCTCATGTATATGTTAAAAGGAATAATGACTTTCAAATCCCAAATAGACATAAAAAAAGCAATAAGTTAAATAATGCTAAAGAAGTGTTAATCTAAAACATAGCCGTTTAATAGGAGGAAATCTAGAATGGGAATTAAAATGTGCAATCTTAAAGATATGTTACCTATTAGAATTATTAGCAATTCAAATACCAGAATATTGAAGGTTTGTGTCATGTTTATGGTTCTATTCATTATGGGTATAAATACAAAAACCGTAGGCCAACCCTACTATGTGGACCCGAATGGCAATGACAACAACTCCGGCACATTAGCAGAACCTTGGAAAACCATTCAAAAAGCTGCTAACACTCTTACCCCCGGCGACACCGTGTATGTGCGCGGTGGTGTTTACAACGAAAAAATCACATTAAACGTCTCTGGTTCCGCCAATAACGGTTACATCACCTTCCGAAACTATGAAAACGAGGTACCCATTCTGGACGGTACCGAACTGTCTGTACCTGATGGTAACAACGGCATGTTCTTGATTGTGGATCAGCATTATATCATTATCGAGGGCTTTGAAATACGCAATTATCGTACTTCTACACCGGACATTATCCCCGTTGGTATCCACATAAGAGGTGATGCTCACCACATTCAATTAAAAAACAACCACATTCACCACATCGAAACCAATGCCCCCGTTGATGAAGACCTGATGGGCGCAGATGCACATGGTATCGCCGTGTATGGCACTTCTTCTCCTGATTCTATCAACAACATCCTCATCGAGGGTAATGAACTCCACGACCTCATCCTGGGCTCAAGCGAAGGATTGGTCATAAACGGCAACGTGACACTATTTACCGTTAGCAACAACATCGTTTATGATTGCGACAACATTGGCATAGATTTCATCGGTTTTGAGGATACTGCTCCCAATAGCGACTATGATCAGGCTCGTGGCGGTGTTGTTAGTGATAACATTGTTTATAACATCACCTCCTTTGGCAATCCAGCTTATGGAAATGAGTACAGTGCTGGAGGTATTTACGTTGACGGTGGCAGGGACATCGTCATAGAGCGAAATACAATTTTCCAGGCTGACATTGGCATAGAAATAGCCAGTGAACACCAAGGTCGGGCTACTAGCTATATAACCGTGCGTAGCAACTTTTTGTTTAAAAGCCGCATGGCAGGTATTGCAATGGGAGGATACGATACGGAGCGTGGCAGTACAGAGAATTGTATTATCGTCAATAACAGCTTGTATCATAATGGAATAGGTGAAGATGGAAATCAAGAAATCCTGTTACAGTTCAACACGCTAAACAATATTATTAAGAACAACATCTTTTACGCCGATGATCAAAGTATCCTGATTGGTAATCCCTTCACCGAAAACATTAATAATGTAGTTGATTATAACTTGTATTTTCATCCATCAGGTATCGATGACTGTGAGTTTGAGTGGCAAAACGTCATATATCAAGGCTTTGCTGCGTACAAATCAGCTACAGGAAACGATAGTCACTCGTTATTTGTTACGCCACAATTTGCTGATCTTAACGAGCCTAATCTGCATTTACTGACTGCATCCTCCGCCATCAATGCGGGTGAGAACCTACCGGAGATTGGTGATTATGATATAGATGGCCAAACAAGGGTTCAAGGAGGCATAGTAGATATTGGGGCGGATGAATTTAGCGAGACAATAGATGTTTCTGAGGTTGAGACAAACGTGCCTCAGGAATTTGCCCTAAAGGCGAATTATCCAAATCCATTCAATGCAGTTACAATAATATCATACCAACTACCAGAGTTATCATTTGTGAATCTTTCAATTTATAATGTTAATGGACAATTAGTAGAGATATTGGTAAACGAGAAAGTGCAAACAGGATATCGTAATGTAACGTGGATTTCAACCAATGTTAGCTCAGGAGTGTATTTCTACAAACTATCAGCTGGTGAATATTCAGCTATTGGTAAGTGCCTGTTGTTAAAGTAAAAATTGGATAAATACGGTGGATATTCCTTCTAACCCTCAGTCCACCAGACGCCAAAAGAGTGTAGCGTGGTTTTACTGGTTTGGAGTTAAGCGAAAGTGAGTAGCTATTTCAAACGTTCCGATGACAAAATTTTGGCGCAGGTGACTTGCCCAGTTAGGCCTTTAATTTAACGGATGGAGGTGTAAAATGTATAGAAAAGTGTTGACATTATATCTTATCTCTTTAATTCTAATTATTTCATCACATAGTTTTGCTCAACAATTATCTCCACAAGAAAAAGAATGGCTTACAAAGTCTTATCGCAGTGAGAAAAATGGGTGGATATTTTTACATATCGAAGGAAAACCTTTTGAACGAGGATTCCAACGTGGGTATTTGACTGCAAACGAAATTGAAGATTTCTTCAAAATGCTGGATCATACAGAAAAATTTGAAACCGCTAAAGAGATTGATTTTTTTATCGATGCTGCTGCTATGCTTTTCAAGGATAACGTTTCTGAAGAATATGTTGAAGAGATGAAGGGTATGGTGCAAGGGATGAGGAGTGCAGGTAAAAAAATCACTTATGAAGAGATGCTGTTTATGAATGGATTTATCGATATACTCTGGCATTGGTGGCCTCAGGAGGCGGAAAAGGAGAAAATACCCGACCCAGGTTGCAGCGCTTTTATCGCCACAGGCGGGGCAACAGCCGATGGCAAAATCATTATGGCTCATAATTCCTGGTATTTCTATTATAGTCTTCGATTTTGTAATATTATTGTAGACATCGTTCCAGATAAGGGACATCGTATTTTAATGCAATCATGGGGTCCTTGTTTGTATAGTGCCACAGATTTTTTCATTACTGCGGCCGGTTTGGTCGGTACAGAGACCACAATCGGAAAATTTAGCGGATTCAACAAAGAGGGTTCACCCGTCTTTGAAAGAGCGAGAAAAGCAATGCAATACGCAAATAACATTGATGAATGGACCCAGATAATGATCGAAAACAACAATGGAGCTTATGCCAATTCGTGGCTATTGGGAGATATTCGAACTAACGAAATTGCTCGCCTGGAACTGGGATTAAAGCATCATAGTGTAGAGAAAAAGAAGGATGGCTATTTTACAGGCTCAAATATTGTGGATAATATAAACATTTTGAGAGAGGAAACCGATGCGTCTTATGATGACGTAAGAGATTTTTGCGTCGCTCGCCGTGTACGTTGGAAACAGTTAATGGAAAAACACTATGGTAAAATTAATGTCGAAATTGCCAAGAGCATGCTGGCTGATCATTATGATGTTTATTTAGAGAAAGAAGAACCAAGCTTCAGAACGATTTGTGGTCATTGGGAAACAGACAATGGAATTGTACCAGGCACTTGGGGTGCATATTTGCCAGGAGGTGCTATTGATGGCAAAGTCGTTGACTCGGAGATGGCTAAAAATTGGAAACTTTGGGCAAGATGGGGTCATCCCTGTGGCATAGAATTTAATGCCAAGAAATTTATTGAAAAACACGAGCAATATGAGTGGGTAGAAGAATATTTATTAGATATACCTGCTATGCCATGGACTATATTTCCAATCATGGAAATGAAATAATCTTTATAATATTTAATCCATCTACCATTAATTAATAATATCTTGGCCTAACCCTGCGCTGTAGCCGATACCGCCACGGCGAACGCCATGACATGTTCAAAATTACAATTAGTGCCGGTGCGGCTAAGCGCAAAACATTATGCCTAAAAAGAATAATTTGAGAACTTAATTATGATGAATATTATAAGCTATAACAAAAAAATCATTTTAATACACATCTTTCTTTCTTATGTAATTTTATTATTATTTGGGGGGTGTAACAACAAAGATGATAAAACCGATAAGAATATAAAATCGAACATCATACAAATCAGTCGTGGTGATACTTTGATTAATTCATTTGGGATAGAATTAATTTATATACCAGCTGGTGAATTTAGGATGGGTAGTCGAGAAACACCTGAAGAAGTAGTAAATACTGAAGGTGGAAAAGTAGAATGGTATCGTCGTGAAAATCCAATTCATAAGGTGAAAATTTCCAAAGGATTCTATATAGGGATTACAGAAATTACTCAAGAACAATATGAAGCAGTAATGAATAAAAATCCAAGTAAATACAAAGGCGATAACTTACCTGTTGAAAATGTGACATGGAAAGATGTAGTTAGATTTTGTAAAAAATTAAGTGAAATCGAAAAGAAAACATATCGATTACCTACAGAAGCAGAATGGGAATACGCTTGTAGGGCAGAAACAAATACAAGATTTGCTTTTGGGAATGATTATAATACAGTTAATAATTTTATGAATTACTGTGATAAAAGTAATACTTGTGGATATTGGTGGCAAAACAAAGAGCATGACGATGGTTTTGATAGAACTTCTCCAGTAAAAACTTATAAACCAAATGCTTTTGGATTATATGATATACATGGAAATGTTTGGGAGTATTGTAGCGACTGGTATTATCATGATTACTATGCTAATAGCCCAACCATAGACCCCAAAGGACCTTTATCGGGTCAATATCGTGTTCTTCGTGGTGGTTCCTGGCATGATGGACCTGCATATTGTCGTGCAGCATTTAGAAATAGAAATGAACCTGATTATACTTGTGATGATAATGGATTTCGAATTGTACTTGAAGCATCTAAATATTGATAATAGAATTTTTAGTAAAAATGGCATAACAAAAAAATCAACCTGACTGGAACAGCGATTGGCGAATTTTGATTTTTTTGTGCTCACAGAATGTTTTTTAAAAATATTGAAATACAGTGCGCCGTATGTTCCAGCTTATTTTAACGTTAGATGCAAAGAAAAGAAAAAAATATAAAGAATTAAGACATCTAACTAGTATTTACTAATTTGATAAAATGGAGGTTGAAAATGAAAAAATCACTTTTTATTATCAGATTTCTTATCATTTTTATTATCCTTTTTTCCTTAAATTCATGTAAAGATGATGTTGTCACAACACCTGAAGAAGAAGCCCTGCTTGGAGATTCAAGTTTACCTTACCATTGGAAAACATGGATGGGGCATATTCCTGATTCCCTTTACCTATCACAAATTACCATACTGGGATCCCATGATGCCGGAGCAGACAAAAGTAGCGCAAAGGACGAAGTTGGCTGGCCGGAATGGCATTATGTTATCTGCCATGATTTCCATTTTAAAAATCAGTTAAAACTTGGCGTCCGCTGGTTTGACATTCGATTGTACTACCATGATGGTGGAGCGTTATCTATTCACCATGGTACGTACTACTTAAATAAAAATTTTGATGATATCTTAAGGTGGTCGATCGATTTTTTACAAGATTATCCTCAAGAAACTGTCATATTGATGTTAAAGCAGGAACATTCCAATGAAAGTGCCGCTGAATTTGGCAGGGCTGTTTATCATAAAATGGAAAACCATGGTTTAAGTCATTTTTATCTGGATTATAAGGTGCCAACACTTGGTGAAGTCAGAGGTAAAATTGTAATCGTAAGAAAATTTGATAACCAACTGGGCAAAGACTTCGGTGTTTATTTCTATTGACCTGACAATACTACCGGATCCTATCATCAATATAATAATGTGGGCGTCCATGCACAAGATCATTATAGCTTGCATACCGTTTCAACCGATGATAAATATAATGAAGTAGTCGATTGTATAAGAGAAGCGCATTATAATACTGATAAGAATATATACCATATTAATTTTGTAAGTGGGGAAAGGGTTCCTGAAGAAACACTTTTTCAAACAGCAGATAAAATTAATTCCCGTATTGAAAGTTATTTGAAAACTCCACCAGGTACTTGGAGTAACTGTGGAATCATAATGTTAAATTATGCCGGCGGAAGTGATTCAAGAGATGCCGCCCCATATTTGGGTAAAACAATAATAGAAAAAAATAATGGTGTTCCTTATTAATTTGGTGCATTGATTAGATTTATGCAGATGAAAAATAGGATTCACAATAAAAGTGTTCTTTTACGCTTATTAAGACTCTAATGAAGGAAACTTTTACCTGTTTCGTACCTGATCGTCCCGATTCATCGGGATCAGCGTGCAAGCCGGTTTTCGATTTTGATCAAATAACCACAGGATATGGTCTAACCTGAGTATTGAGGCTTGATACTCTTTGCGAATGTAAAAAGTCTCTCTTATATTTTAGCATGTCGAGTCCAAAATCATTTGAAGACATACAGGGGCAGGTCAATCAATATTCTTTCCTACCCAGCACATGTGTTTCTTTAAGAGAATCTCCAAAGTAAGAGGAGCATACCCATGAGAGTCAGAGTTCCGCTTCATCGTATGTTGATTTTAACAGCGCTGGTAACCTTACAAATGATAGCCCACGGACAATGGGAGTATGAAACCGTAATAACCGGTGGAACGAAGTGCGCCATTGCCGTCGATACAAGTGGCAATCCGCATATTAGTTATAGGGACGGTACAATAGGTTGGCGCCTTAAGTACGCCCACTGGGATGGTACCGATTGGCAGATAGCAGAGGTGGAAACCACCAAAAGTGTCTATGGAGTAACATCTATTGCCCTTGATGATTCTGAAAACCCCCACATTGCCTTTGAGAAATCTATTGGGACCGGGGGTCAACTCTGGCATGCTTGGTGGAATGGCTCAACCTGGCAGCAAGAGGGAGTGGATTCTTTAGCTTGGGGTGATGTTGGTGAATGGAACTCCATCATCATAGCCGGGGATGGCTACCCCCATATTGCATATAAATATTACAAGGATTACACCTCCTATCTAAAATATGCCTACAAAGATGCATCAGGCTGGCACAGGGCAGTTGCTGACAGTATGCCCACTGATTTTAATTATATTTCCATGGCTTTAGACGGCAATAACAATCCACACATAAGTTACTATGATGGTAACGTAAGAGACTTAAAATATGCTTATTGGGATGGATCAAATTGGCAGACTGAGACGGTGGATAGTATTGGTAAGGTTGGTAAGTTTTCCTCTATCGCCTTGGACAGTCTTGACTATCCTTGTATAGCCTATATGGATGGCACTAATTATGGAGTCAAGTATGCACGATGGGATGGCTCATCATGGCAGATTGAGACAGTAGAATCGGATATTGGATACGGATTTTATACATCGCTTGCACTTGATGCAAATGACTGTCCACACATTAGTTCTGCTGAATACATGAGCGATCTAAGATTTGCCTACTGGGATGGTTCGAATTGGCAAATTGAGGTTGTAGATAATACTGTCGGGTGTGACTGGACGTCCCTTGCCATTAATGACAGTGGTTATTCCCATATCGCCTATTATGATGCGGATCTGGGGGACCTTAAATATGCCAAGAAAAGCCCTACTGCGGCCTACTCCGGCCCTATCTGGTACATATCAGTCACAGGTTCTGATGAAACAGGTGATGGTTCAGAAGAAAATCCATTTGCTTCTATTCAATACGCCATCAATTCTGCTGGTCATGGGGATACAGTATTGGTTCAGCCGGGCGCCTACTATGAAAACATCAATTACAACGGGAAAAACGTAGTTCTGGGATCACTATTTTTGACCACTTTGGATACCTCCTACATCTCACAGACGGTGATTGATGGCGAAAGTAGCGGAAGCGTGGTAACGTTTGAGAATGGGGAAGATTCCACAGCGGTGTTAAGCGGATTTACCATTACAAATGGGTCGGCTGATAGAGGTGGCGGTATTTACTGTCATAATTCCAGCCCGAGTATGGAGAATGTGACCATCACCGGGAATAAAGCTACTGATTGTGGTGGAGGAATTATGTGCAACATTTCCAGCCCAAATCTCAAGAATGCAACGGTAAGTGAGAATTCGGCTGAGATGGGTGGTGGAATCTTCTGTGCTGAATCCAGTCCAAGTTTGACGAATGTAATAGTAAGCGGAAACTCTAGTTTAGGTCATGGTGGTGGGATTGCCTGTCATAATAATTCTAACCCAGATTTGGTAAATGTAACGATTAGCAAGAATACATCGGATTGGGGTGGTGGAATTGCCTGTTGGGTTAGTTGCAACCCAATTTTGGTGAATACAATTCTCTGGAATGATTGGCCTGAGGAGATTGGCTTCCATAATGGTCCTAATTCCATCACAATAGCCTATTCTGATGTGCAGGGTGGGCAAGACGGCATTGTATCCAACGATGATGGCACGGTCTACTGGCTTGATGGGAATATTAGTGCTGATCCGATATTCTGCAATCCAGACAGTTTGAATTATTACTTAGCCGACAACTCTCCCTGCGTAGGGACAGGTGAAAACGGTGCAAATATAGGAGCATTAGGAGTTGGCTGTGAGGCAATACTATCAACTGATATGAACGTATTACTTCCAGTTGAATTTGCCCTCCATCAGAACTATCCCAATCCATTCAATTCAATGACAACTATCTCCTATGAATTACCACAGATATCTGACGTTACGCTTAAGATTTATGACATCACCGGTCGCTTGATAGAAGCTGTGGTCAATGAAAAACAAGACCCGGGATATTATTCAATTCAATGGGTAGCCTCTGATGTTAGTTCCGGAGTCTATATATACAGGATCCAAGCAGATGGTTTTTCAGCAGTGAAGAAGTGTATTTTGATGAAGTAATATTGACCCTATAAAAGCGCATTAGTATTTAAGCCCGACCTTAAAAATCGGGCTTTTTTTATCGCCTGATAGCCAGTATAAAAGAGTAATAAAAAGTACCGTAGAAAAACCACCGACCAACCACCGGATCAAAAAAGGTTTTGTCGACGAGAGAGCACCGGCCTGTCACGCCGGAAGTTGCGGGTTTCAATCCCGTTGACTGAGATAACGAAATCCTATTTGTGACATCTGATGGGGGTTAATAGTACTAAAATAAAGACAAAATACGAAGTTGGTATTTTTCAAGAATATAGAGTTGAAATCATTCTTACAGATATACTCTATTATCATAAATCGGGTTACCAATACTGCCACAATTTATCAGGTCAAATACAAGCTTGACAATCCTTTAGAAAATAATTACATTTCATTATGAGGACCTTAGAAAAGTACGTTTATATAAAAGATTCTAAAAAATCTAAGAGGAGGTATTGGCTATGAAACGTTTTATTCTATCCTGTATACTAATTATTTTGCTTTTCAATGCAGTCACCCTAAGTATCACCCAGGACCACACACAGCTAGGTAATCGGGCGACGCTTTATCCGGTTAATCCCCTTGATCAGTCGGAGTGGGCTTTGACGGATATGGAAATTGTCAAATCAATGCAGTCGACCAAACAGCCGCTTAGGCGAGCGAATGAAATTTCAAGCGATGGCACTACCTTCACACTCTCCTGGCGTCAACTTGAAATCCCTCGGGGCGGCTTTCGCTTTGCGGTGCCCGGCGACTCTCTGGCACAGTGGTTTGTACCACTGAGTGCCTGCACTCTACGCACCGTGCGAATTTATATTATAAATTTCGAAGGAGAGATGATTCTTGGTGTCTACAAGTCTAACTATGATGGACAGATTGAATCCGAGGAATTTACAAATGCTAACGGGTGGATCGGCACCTGGGAAGATAGCATATGGATACCAGGGACAAATCCCTTGATGGAAGTTTCACCTCTTGGGGAGCGGGTATGGGGTCCTGATACGATTACTGTGACTTCAGACAACCACAATAGCTGGCTTGAGATTCCAACTTCCGTGCTTGGGGATCCTGATCTAGGAAATAGTCCATTCATGATCGGATTCGAAATGAATCAAACGGGAACTGACCGCATTGCATATGAAAGGGGGATTACTCCGTATCATTTTTTCAAATACTACGCCAGCTTCCAGTCCCCTTCAGGTAACTCCGGCTGGCACATCCGAAGCATTTCAATGTGGGTGGAGGCAGAAGTATCGTATTACGGTGATATTCCGCCACTCTTCGAGAATCCACGCGAATTGGTTACAACTACCTCTTCCGACCCAAGGTCAGTATCAGTACAAATTGTGGACTTCAACCCATCTGGGGGAGAAGCGGGGATAGATCTGGCAGAGGTAAGATATAGCGTGAATGAAGGAGATCAACAATCAGCTTCACTTTCGGATTTTGATGGGGATAGTATCTATACTGGAAATCTTCCTGGCTTCCAGCCCGGTGATGAAATTGTCTACCATTACTGGGCTCGCGATGTTGAGGGAAATGAAGCCCGGACTAAAGACTTCATATATGCTATTTTAAAAGTTGAGGATCCAATTCTTGTCATCTACAACGAATCAACCCTATATAATGGCTGCTTTCCCCATTCCTGGATGCAGCAGTTCTACTTCTTTGGGTATGGCGGTTACGAGTGGTCGAATGATATTGTAGATTCAACCGTTTATCGTTACGATTTGTGGGACGGTGCGCAATGGGGTTCAGTCACCGCTGAGATATTAGAGAATTACGACGTCGTGGTTCAGTTGGACAACCAGTTCCCCGCTAATGATAATTCTCCACAGTTATTGGAGTGGATCAGTGCTGGCACCCCAGAAAATCCTAGACGGCTCTTTCTTGCCTCGCAAGACTACCCATGGCGGTTAAATCCCGCTGATCCTAATCCAACTTTCCAACCGGGGAGCTTCGAGTATGACTATCTGGGCATTGAAAGGATTGAGGGGGACATCAACACTAACGATCCCATTTCCCTACGAGGTTTTTCAGGTAATCCGATTAGTGGATTCATTGCAGATTACTCCGATACTACCGGTCTTTTCTTTAAGTATACTCCAGGGCCTACATTGGGGCACTACCAATGGATTGACTATGTCTATCCCACTGCAGCCTCAGATACAGCATTCGTTATCGATGATGGAGAGACCTATGGTGTCTCTGGAGTCCATCACGAGGGACCTGGCTTTAAATCAATTTTCTTGGCTTTCGATCCACTTGGCTGCGTCTGGACAAATGATGCCGATACTACCGTATGGATCATTGACGTGGATAACATCATCGGCAAGGCACTAGAGTGGTTTAATGCGCCTCTTGGACAATCAGAGCCACCCACCCTTGTTGTTGAGCCTATGGATTTGGACTTTGGCTCTGTTGCTGTTGGGGACACCGCTGTCCTACAGTTACACCTTATAAATGGTGGAACTGCACCACTGGAGATCTTTGACATCGACGTGACCACACCCCTTGTGACTGTCACTGATACGGCTTGTGTCATAGCACCGGGAGATACATTCATAAGTATACTCTTCTTTGCTCCAAAGCTGATAGAACCACTAGAAGAAGAAATAATGATCAAGAGCGACGATCCAGCAAGTCCGAGCCTTATTATACCAATCGTTGCAGATGTTCTTCCAGCTATAGTGGCTATCTCACCATACGATATAAACTTTGGTTTGGTGCACCTAGGGGCTAAAGATACCTTACAGTTTGAGATTTCCAACTCTGGGCAATCACCTCTCGAAATATATGCTATTACCAGCACAAATGATGTCTTTTCAGTTAGCGAGACCACCTTAACAGTTCTCGCTGGAAGTGCTGCCATCCTCGATGCTTATTTCACTCCTACTGAGGTAGGATTAGAGGGGGGCAATTTTATCTTGGCTAGCAATGATCCATCTACCCCAGAAGTAATTATCAACTGCGAAGGGATTGGCTTTGATCCTGAACAGTTAACACCAGAACCTCAGATCATAGCTGTCAATGATGTGCCAAACGATCAGGGGAGGGAGGTCCGCATTCTCTGGACACGAAGTGTCATAGATGAGGAGAGTGCTGGACTTACGTTAACTCACTATACAGTCTGGAGACAGAGTCCAAGTCTGGATGATGCCTGGGACTTTGTTGGATCAATTGATGCCATCCACTTCGATTTATATGGGTTTGTTGCTCCAACTTTGGGGGACTCAACCATTGATGGGATATTTTGGTCAGAGTTTAAAGTTGCTGCCCATACTGATGATCCTCAGATCTTTTATATTTCGGCACCTGTAGCAGGTTATTCTACTGATGACCTTAGTCCGCAGGTTCCTCTCAATGTTAAAGCTAATCCCGAAGGTGAATTCATCATCCTTACTTGGCAGATGGTTATTGATGCCGATTTTGCATATTATTCGGTATATCGGAGTATAACATCACATTTCTATCCTGATACAGCTTACGCTACTGTTACTGACACCACGTTCACTGATGCACTAATTGAGCAAGGTGTAGAATACTTCTACAGAATCTCCGCTTTCGACTTTGCAGGTAATGAAAGCAATTATTCTGCAGAGGTTAGTATAGTAGTAACAGAGATGGAGCCAACTACTTTTCCGGACATTTTTGAGCTGTCTCAGAATTATCCGAATCCGTTTAATCAGGGCACTACCATCCAATATAAGCTTCCTACATCTGCTTATGTAACTCTTAGTATTTACAATATATCTGGTCAATTAATTACTACTTTAATTAGAGAACAGAAAGATGCAGGTTATTACTCAGTCCAATGGGACGCATCACAATTTAGTTCAGGTATCTATATATATTGGATTCAGGCAGATGGTTTTTCAGCGGTGAAGAAGTGTATTCTGATGAAGTGATATTTACTTCAAAAGCACATTAATAACAAAGCCCGACCTAAAAATCGGGCTTTTTTTATTGCATGGTCATTTTTTGGTCACTCGCGGCTGTAAGTCCTTGATAATCAAGGCATGACAGGGTACTGAGAATCCATGCCTGTCCGGCTCCTGTCGGATGTCGGCGGTTTCCGGCAGCTGCCGGATCCCGAGCCACACCACAAACCCTGTGTAAATCAACAAGTTACAAGGGGCTTTTATTTTCTACATTCTGGGACATGGTACAGTAAGAAAATGGTAAACTCTTTTTCGCAACATTCCATTATAGCTCGATTTTCCACTTTTTTATCACATAACTTCAAGCTATAGAAAATCATAAGTGATATTCTCAAATTCAAATAATTTAAAACTAATCCAACTTCTTCTTATTTTTCCCCGTTTCGCCACGAAGATGTTTTAATGCTTCTTTAATTAGCATATATATTTCAGTATTTTCCTCACATTTTGCATTCTCAATCGGCTCAATTGCACGAGGATCATTGATCCGGACAAGGGCGCTTAATGCTCGTTTTTTTACTAAATTCGGTCCTTCCTGAAAAATATTTATCAGTTTATCTACCACTTTTCTACCTTGATTACACAATGCATTTTCAGCGTTATATCTGACACTCCACGAAAAATCAGATAAACTTTTCAGAAGCGGTTCAATGACTCGATCTTCTCTGAAATCACCCAAAGTACGCACCGCCTGCACACGTACATCCGGTGATGAATCTTTTAATGCGCATAGCGTAGCTTCAAACAATTTTTCAGTACCTCCCGATAATTTCCTGAGAGCTCTCAGTGCCGTACTTCGAATCCTGTACGTTTTGCCTTTATTCATAATTTCGATTAAAGGTTCAATAGCTCTTTTATCATTTAATTTATCAAGGCAAATAATGGCTTCGATCTGCACATTTATTGAATCATCTTCAAGCATTTTAAGAACAGACGGCACTATTTCACTATTCCCTATCTCTCCCAGAACCGCCAATGCACCGCTCCTGCCCCACGCTGCACATCCAATCTTCACAAGAGAATTTTGTGCAGCTAAACTAATTTCACGATTGGGATCGCTAAGAAGTGATTTTAACAATGGTGACGCCCTATGGTCTTCAAGACTACCGATTCCCTTTATTGCACGGATTCGTCCTTGAACGTCATCTGAATTCTTTATTTCATTTAAAAGCATAGTAATTCGCGATTTATTAAAACTTAATAAATTTAAGAGATAAGGTACAATTTCCTCTCCGAACTGAATTAATGCTCGAATGGCTCTACGTCTAACAATGTAGTAACTACTTGAGAGATTGTTAATTAAAATGGGAATTGCTCTTTCATCTCCAATAGCGCCAAGAGCGGTAATAGCCGTACATTTTACCATTTTATTTTGTGACAGAGATAATTCACTTATGAGTAGCTCTGCAGCCTGTTTCCCAAAAAGAACAAGCGCGTTAATAATGCTTTTCCGAACATTTTCATTAAAATCGCCGATAGCGGAGATCAAGGGTTTTATTGCTAACGCATTACCAATTTTCCCAAGAGCGATTGTGGATTGCGTTCGAACATCGGGACTGGTTTCTTTCAATGCTCTTATAAGATGCGGGATACAAGTCGGATCGCCAATAACCCCAAGTGTACGTGCAGAGTTGTATCTTATCTTTTCCCATACGCTTTGCAGTCCATCCATAAGAATCTGGCAAGCGCCAGAATCCATTTTCCGTAGCCCATCTACTGCCATATTGACAATTTCGCTATCATTGATATTGAGTAATTGGATTAGAATCCGAGCCTGAGCAATATCATTCTGCTCGGATATTTCTACAATTTTTTCTTTTAGCACTGTCAATACTTCATTCCGTACAAGCCATTCCTCGTCTTCTACCTGTCTAATCAAATCAGCAATAATTCTGTGATCTCCCAATTTTCCTAATGCTGATACCGTTGCCCACCGGATATTCATATCGGATGAGGCAAGAAATTTTGGACGAAGCAGTTCTTCTAGAGCACGTTTATCTCCCAATCTTCCAAGCGCTATTATTGCGGCATGTTTGACTTCATCAATAGGGTCATTCAAACAATCCGTGAATACGGAATATAGCTCTTTCCCCTTTTCATAACTAAGACTGATTATCGACCGCCTTCTTTGTATCCAGTCTTTGCTTGTTTTAACTTCCGATATTATATCTTTTATTTTCGTTGTATCACTCAAATTTCACTCCAACAAATATTTCATTTTCTTTCGATAGCGCCGCGGCATTTCTCCTCAACAGCAAATGCAGTTACTTCATAATTACAATCTATATCAGCCAGATATAAAACAGATGCCCTGAAACAACCTATTCTTGCGCATGTCAGGTCTTTTAGGGAAATGCCCTCTTTTAACAGAGCCTCACAACTTTTAAGATAGGGACATTTATGCACGGTCAATTCCAGACGGTTCGGGTTCACTTCTACTAATTCAAATTGGCTGGAATCTTTAAATAGTCCGCCTTTAACGCCAATCTTAATATATTCTTTCACAGCATCTTTTATCGAATTAACTCTTTTTGCCACGATTCGATAATCATTCTCTAAGATTCGAAGAAAATTCTGTGTTGCATGTTCATAAGCGCGCTGGCAAAAAGCGTGAGGACGGGTTCCCTGAAAATCACGCGCTACCTCTTCTAAGGCACTTAACCACGTCAACGCCAATACCCAGCCACTCTCTTCTTTGTTCAATTCTCGCATTTTTTTATCTCCATTTTTCAATTATTATGAATGAATCTAATTTCCCCATATAGGTTGTATATGACTTCCGGTGAAGGATCTTAACGTGAAGATACGACTCATCAATTTTATAAAAAATCGTTTTTAAAATTCCCATGTCATATCAGTAAGTTCTTTTCGTAAACTCTATCTTTTTCTTTTCAGAAACCTTATCCAGACCAAGAAGCTTAAGTTCCTGCTTTATGACATGAATACTGACTTTTTTACCGGATTTCTTGCTCAATTTCTGAGAAAGTTCCAGAAGGGAAATATACGGATTCTTAAACCAGATTGATATTAACTCCGCTTTATCATCGCTGGTAAGTTGTAAAATCTCTTCTGAGACAATTTTCTCTGAAACCTGTTCCTCTGTTTCTTTTTTAATAGAATTCAAAACAGTCACCGTATCACGGGCAATGGCAAGCTCCTCATTGGTGGGAATAACAAGAACCTTTACCTTTCCTGCTCCAATATCAAATTCATTTTTACTATTCTTTTTAGGATCAAATTTAATTCCGAGATATTCCATGTTTTTTAAAACTTCTCCTCTGATATACCAGGATTTTTCACCAATTCCCGCCGTAAAAATAAGGACATCCAGGTCACCGAGTACTGCGGCATAAGCCCCGATATATTTTTTTATCCTGTAGCAAAAAATATCCATAGCGAGTTCATGCTGCTTACTCCCTTTTTTCGCTTCAAGCTCGATTTCACGTAAATCGTTAGACGTTTCTGTCAGCCCTAACATGCCACTACTTTTATTCATCAAATTATCAATTTTTTCAAGAGAAAGTTTCTCATTTTGTGCAATGTATGACACTAATGCTGGATCAATATCTCCGCAGCGTGTTCCCATAACCAGCCCTTCCAGTGGCGTAAATCCCATACTCGTATCGACTGATTTTCCACCATCCACAGCAGCAATGCTACAACCATTCCCGAGGTGGCAACTAATAATTTTCAGCTTTTCAATCGGCGTCTTCAAGTACTTAGCGGCTTTATATACAACATATTTGTGGGAAGTTCCATGGAATCCGTAACGCCTGATGCGGAGCTTGCGATAAAGCGCCATTGGCAGAGCATAAATATATGCTTTCGGTAGAAGACTATGATGAAATGCCGTGTCGAAAACACCCACCTGTGGAATACCCGGAAGTATCTTTTCGCAAACCTCAACACCTTTCAAATTATGAGGGTTGTGGAGTGGTGCGAATTGAATGCATCTTCGTAGACCTTCCTTAACTTCATCCGTGATAAAAACAGATTGGGCAAATTCTTCTCCACCGTGAACAAGGCGGTGCCCAATTGCATCTATTTCTGATTTTGATTTTAATATACCATATTGAGAATTCCTTAATGTATTGAGAACTAGATCAAGCGCTACCTGATGATTTATAATTTCGCGTGTTTGAACGATTTTTTCCCTCCCCTTCGGTTTAAATGTCAGAATGGCATTACTCGAGCCGATTTTTTCAACGACTCCTTTAGCGATATTATCTTCATTATCCATCTCGAACACCTGAAACTTTATTGAAGAGCTGCCACAGTTTAAAACTAAAACCTTCATTAGCCAGTAACTCCTTTCCTATTTTTTTAGGATAATTTAATACCTGGAAATGTATATCACATTTTAATTCATAAAACAACTATCAAATTAGGAAGATATTCTAAAATATCAATAACAAATATTTTGTTTTTTTAGGATAATTCTATCAGTAATAATTCATGTGTAAAATTTACATGTTTATGATGGACTTGTTTTCAACGAATACTGTTTTCGAACTCATTATTGTTATTAAAAATCCTAGCTCCACCGTACCAGTTAGTGGTTATGTACCATATGAAAGTTTACCTTTATAAAGGTTGGTTTTTGGTGACTCATCCTCGTAAATCCCTGACAATCAGGCTATGTCAGGTTGCTGAAAATTCTACTCGCCTATTTCCTATTGGTGACAGTGTGATTTTTATTTTCAGAAACATCCTTAGTCAATCCATAGTTTAGCATATACTATATGATTTTAGCATCTAAAACCGGGCACGGGTTTCATGAGGTGATACCATTAAATCATTGCACTCTTTTAGAAGATTTAATAATATCACATAGAAGCGGCAATCTACTACATGGTGGAGAAGTAAAAGATTGGTAGCCGCAGTCATGTTCCAATAAATCGGAATGTGACTGACGGTGCTGGAGCGATGGGAAAGACAATGTTGAATTGAGAATTAAGAATGCTGAATGATGTTGTTAAATATAAAGAGCAACCTTTTGGAGGTAAATATGAACACAATTAAAAAGTTCACCTTATTTTTTCTTACTTTAGTATTCTTCATTAGTCTCAGATCAGATGACTTACAGAATTCGACTATAAGTAATTCTTTACGTATTCTTGATATTAATGTCTGGTCGGGTCTCGATTATAAAGGTTATATAAAAATGGGTGAATATGAAACCGATATTATTCGAGAAAAGAGGTACCATGCACTTCTTACCCAAATCAAACAATTAGATCCGGACATCATCGGAATCCATGAAGCCAATAAACTTCCATACTATGCCAAAACACTCGCAGAAGCCATAGGCTATGATGTATTTTATCATGTTGGAGTCGGTGGTATTAGGTTGGGTCCAATAGGCTTGCCATGGAATCTACGTGAAGGGGATGCAATTCTTATTAAAAAATATTTAAACCCTCAATTTGTTGGGCGTAAACAATTATCAGGTGGGTATGTTGGTAATTGGGCTACTTTTCACTTTGCTGATGCTACACAGGTTATTGCAGTTAAAATCGCCTACCAGAACAAACCAGTTTTTTTATTTGCCACTCATTGGCATGCTTCCTTATCTAATTCTCCCTACATCCTGGCGAAAGCAAAAGAATTGTATGACGGGGGCGAAGTAAGTGAAGAGGAATATCAAAACGTTTTAAAAAAAATTAAAGAAGGAATTGATTGGCGAATGTCAGAATCGGAAAAGACCCTTGAATTCATTCAAAAAACAGCCAAGGATTATCCATTTATCTTAATGGGAGATTTCAATGCTGAGTCTGGTTCACAGGAAATAAAAAATCTTTTGCAATTCGGTATTGTTGATGTATTCCAAATTTCAAATCCTGACTCATCAGGTTTTACATGGGATCCGAAAACTAACCTAAACCAAAAGGCACATTATCTTATCGATACTCCTTCTGTGAAAGATTTAAACTTATATGATAAATTGGAGATATTTTCCAGAGTCACACCAAAGAGAATTGACTATATTTTTCTGGGACCTTTATCCTTTTTTAATTCTCAAAAAATATCCGTAAAATCGAGCAAAGTTGTAATGAATGAAATTATAAATGGAGTTCACACAAGCGATCATTATGGTATCTTTGCTGAAATTGAAATTAATGAATAAGTACCTAAAACAAATGCCGAGTAAAATTTCATTATCAAACTATGGAAAAATCTGTCTATAAGCAATTATGCAACTCGTATAAACATCTGTTAGCCGCTGGAATGGAGAAAAGCCGATGAAAGTTGTTCATTTTAACAAAGCTGATAATTATGAGCCTGAAAAGGACTGGAAACGCACAAGTCTCTGCAGTGAGAATGACATCTCTGTTGAGCATTTCATCAAGCCTCCGGGGCATGCCTCCCCTCGCCACGAGCATCCCAACGCACAGGTTCTTGTTGTGCTCAAAGGTAAACTTACAATCTTTACTGACAACGATGGAGAACACGAACTCGCCGAGGGTGATGCAGCATACATCCCCGGTGGCGAACTGCATGTCGTCAAAAATCCGCTTGACCAGCCATCAACTGGTTTTGATATCTTCATACCTGGTCGATTATTTGATTTCTGGCTGAAGCGAAAACAACCCTAACGGCTAACGAACAATGTAATAAGACTTAGCAACCGAAAGACAAAGCCGTCGTTTTGTCTACCCAGCTAGCAGGCAGGCACGCTCTATACATCTTTTATTGATACGGGAACAATTGAAACGCAAATCGATCGGCATCCGATTGCAGATCTGATACATCAGAAGAACGGCAGGTTCGCATGTTATTCCAGATAGCTGCAGATTTAATGGTTGTCCTCCACCTCGGGTTCATCGGCTTTATAGTGATCGGTGGATTCCTGGTCTTTAGGTGGCGGTGGGTCCTTTTCTTACATGTTCCCGCTGTAGTGTGGGGAGCGCTGATTGAGTTCCAGGGGTGGCTGTGTCCGCTAACTCCCTTGGAGCAGCAACTCAGGCAAGCCAGCGGTCAGACTGGATATACTGGCGGATTCATTGAGCACTACATCCTGCCAATAGTGTACCCTTCAAATCTCACCCGTGAAGTTCAGATAGTCCTTGGTACTTTCGTCGTCGTGATAAACGTTGCAATATATGGCTGGATGATAGCACAGCATAGGCGGAGTAAGAAGGATAACGCCTAACAATCACCTCAAGAAGATGTGGTAAACCGCACCGTTTAGGTCAGCAGTTAGCGATTTAAAAAATGAAAGCAACAAATAAAATCATTATCATACTTATTGTGTTGTTTCTGATGACTTCATGTAGTCTAGTACCAATAAGACACAAAATTTTTCTTAGTGGAAATAAATACTCTAGAAGTTTTATAGATGATTCTTCAATAAAGGTACTCAACTGGAATATACATAAAGAAGGGAATAAGGATACATGGAGGTCTGATTTTTCATATATAGCAACCCAAAAAAGACCCGATATCGTGTTGTT
>JADHYC010000081.1 GCA_016782645.1 Fidelibacterota bacterium
ATGCTGTTTTTCTTTAAGTAGTGTTCTCATTCTTTTATTCATTATTTTCTTTTATTAATACCTTCGATTTTTAATTCAAGGTTATTAATAACTATGTAAAAGATAATCTTTTGCTTGGAGTTAAGGAAGAATTTTAATCACAGCGATTATTTGAAAAAATGGATAATCCCTCAGTTATTGGAAAGTAAACCGCCCGCCTGACCGAAGTCAGGTAGGTTAAAACGGTTTATATGAGAAACCCAATGAAAAAACCACTTCAGTGGTTTATTATTAAATTTAATACATTCCTACAACTGAGGTATTACGAAAATGGGTGAAGGATTTCGATGAAATTATAATAGAATAACTTTTGGCTATTTTTTTATTAATAGTTAGATTCTTCCTAATTCTACTCAGAGAGGAGATAAGATATATGAATGATAAACGTGCACCAAAGATAAAAAAGAAAAAAATTGCTCTTGTTGCGCATGATAATAAAAAGCGTGATTTACTTGAATGGGTAAAATTTAATCGAGAATTTTTAAAGAAACATGAATTATATGCGACAGGTACAACGGGTAAATTACTTACTAAGGAGTTTGATTTAAAAATAAATTATCTTCAAAGCGGACCTCTGGGGGGTGACTTACAGGTCGGAGCTAAAATATCAGAAGGTAATATAGATCTTTTAATTTTTTTCTGGGACCCACTTGAACCAATGCCTCATGATACGGATGTAAAAGCTCTGTTAAGGATTTCAGTAGTCTGGAATATACCGCTTGCATGTAATAGAGCCTCAGCCGATTATATAATTTCTTCACCATTAATGCATGAGAAATATGAACGTTTTCTTCCTGATTATGAGGATTATAAGGAGAGATTTAAAGAAAAGTTGTCGTCTTAAGTTGATTTTTTCTTTTTCCGATAAAACTTCGTGTTACAATAGGGCAATCCTACCTAGCTTGCTCTTATTGTTGGGAAGTTTTAGATTCACGTCAATATTAATAAGAAGGTAACAAATATGGATAATAAAAACGACTTAGCATTTATCGAATTGCTTCAAGAGATGCGGGGAAAGATTTTTTCTGAAATTGGTAAAGTAATAATTGGTCAGCATGAGATAATTGATCAGTTGATTGTTGCTCAGCTATGTCAGGGGCATTGTCTTTTGATCGGTGTACCCGGTCTTGCAAAGACACTGATGATAAAAACATTAGCGCATGTTCTTGATCTGTCATTTAAAAGGATACAGTTTACACCTGATCTTATGCCATCTGACATTACTGGAACAGAAATTCTTGAGGAGGATAAAACGACCGGAAAGCGAGGGTTTAGATTTTTTAAAGGTCCAATCTTTGGAAATATTATTCTCGCCGACGAAATAAACAGAACACCTCCTAAAACTCAATCTGCACTTTTAGAAGCGATGCAGGAGCACAGAGTTACGACAGCAGGAAAGACCTATGTTTTAGAGGAGCCTTTTTTTGTTCTGGCAACTCAAAATCCAATAGAGCAGGAGGGAACGTATCCACTGCCAGAAGCACAGCTTGATCGTTTTATGTTTAGTTTAAAAGTTGATTACCCGAATCCGCAAGAGGAAGTAGAAATAGTAAGGACTACAACATCTGATTTAGAAGTTGTTCTTAACAAAGTTGTAAGTAGAGATGAAATTTTGAATTACCAACACCTTGTAAAGCGTGTGCCTGTTGCTGATAACATTGTTGAATTTGCTGTTAAGCTTGTTACCTCTTCAAGACCGGTTCTGAAGGACGCTCCAGATTTTGTAAAGAAGTGGATCGAATGGGGAGCGGGTCCGAGAGCATCGCAATATCTCATTCTTGGCGCAAAGACTTACGCTATTTTAGAGGGAAGACCCACTCCTAATAGAGATGATGTCGTTAGAGTTGCCAAGCCGGTTTTTAGACACAGAATCATTCTGAATTTTAATGCCGAAGCTGAGGGTATTGATACAGATTCAATTACTGAGAAATTGCTAGAATTTTTATTGTGAGGATAATACAAAATGCAGGGGTTACCATTAATTGGAATTAATGAAGAAGGATACCAAATAAAATCATCTGTGGAATTTGATTTGTACAGTCTATCTAAAAGCGAGAGAACAGAGTGATTAATCCAGCTGTAGACAACCGAAAGTATCTTGATCCTGAGATAATCTCTAAGCTTGATAATATGTCTTTGCGAGCAAGATTAGTTGTTGAAGGATTTATCATTGGTTTGCATAAAAGTCCCTACCACGGTTTTTCGGTAGAATTTGCTGAGCATCGTCCTTATATACCTGGCGACGAGATCAAACATATTGATTGGAAATTATATGGGAGGGTAGATAGATACTATATCAAGCAATTTGAAGAAGAAACGAATCTGAAATCGTATATTTTACTCGATAAAAGTGGTTCAATGGGATATAAATCCGGAAATATCACAAAGCTTGCTTATGCCAGTTATCTTTCAGCGGCACTAGGATATCTTATGCTTAAGCAGCAAGATGCTGTAAGTCTTACCATGTTCGATTCAGAAGTACGTTTTTATCTACCGCCGTTTGCAAAAAAAAGTCATTTGAATTTAGTTCTAAGTGCCTTAGAAAGTATATTGCCAGGGGAAGAAACTGATATTGCTCCATTGCTTCACGAGATGGCTGAGAAGATAAGAAAACGCGGGCTTATCATTTTGATTTCAGATTTATTAGACGAGCCGGATAAAGTAATTAATGCACTTAAGCATTTTCGACATAAAAGGCATGAGGTAATTCTATTTCAAATTTTAGATCCACAGGAAATGAAGTTTTCATTTAATAGACAGACTCGGTTTGTTGATATAGAAACTAAAAACGAACTGGTTACAGAACCCTGGCATATACAGAAAGCATATCAGAGAACCGTAAATAATTTTATTGAAAATTACAAATTACAATGCAGAGCTAACAATATTGACTATGTATTATTAACAACTGATAAATCACTTGATCTTGCTTTGACAGGATATTTAAATAAACGAACGCGTATTGGGTAAATTAATAAATTGTAGTACTCGTGGTAAAAGTAGAAAAAAACCGACTGTTCAGGTCGGTTTTTTAACTCTATATTAGCGAAATTATATAGAAAAAGTTATCGCAGGCTTTTTCCGATTTGGCGGTATTTTTCCGCTTCTTCTTTATTACCCTGATTGTAAAGTGACTTCCAGAGGACATCATAACCAAAAACATTCTCCGGATCAAGTTCTATAAGTTTGCGAGAATATTCTTCAGCCATTATCCAATCCTTTGACTGAAAAAAAGCTTCTGTTATTCTCAAAAGGACATCAACATCATCAGGGTTTTCAGCGAGGACTTTTTGATATTCATATTGTGCTGATTCATAGTCACCGGTTTTAACATAAATCTGGGCTAAGATAAATCGAAGGTCAGTATTATCTGGATTTTCAGTGGATATTTTTTTTGCTACACCAAGCGCTTCCTCGAATCTTTCTACCTCGCTCAGAAACTGAATTTGTAGTATTTGAAGCTGAAGAGCTTCAGGATGTTCTGAAATGATATTGGTTAATTTTACTAAAGCTTCTTCCTGGTATTCAGGTTGCCATATAACCTGAAAGTAATAGTATATTACATCTTGATCGAAGACGCCATTTTCCTTTGCCATTTCTGTATATTTTTTGACATTGAGAGTGTCATCGAGCATAAAATAACATTTCACTATTCCATTATAGGTGGGGACTTCGTCGGATTTTATAAAGAGAGCTTTTTTGAATTTTTCTGTAGCCAGTGACAGGAGAGAATCTTTTTCCATTGGTAATATGGCACGAATTGAATTATTGAATATGTTTGCCCCTTCAGTATGGATCTCACTCCAATATCTTTTTGTGTGTTTATTGACTTTTTCTTTATATGAAGGGCCCAGCTTGCTGGCTTTTATTAACATGTCTTTTACCTTATCCCAGTCTCTTCTTGGTGCATAAACCTTAGTTGCAAGTAGAAATGGTACTTCAGGATTTTGTGGTTCTTTTTCTAAGGCAATCAGTAACTGTTCTTCAGCCGCATCAATATTATCCTGTTGAAAATATACCTTGGCAGAGGTTACTTCGGGGCTTTGGCAGGTTGTCATTAGAAAAGAAACCAGAACCAATACAGAAATTAAGATTACTAATTCTTTGATTTTCATTCTCGTACTCCTATTTATTTTCTTTTACTTTAGATAACAATTAAATTTATCACAGATTCATTCTTTTTTCAAGTGGGATTGTTGAAATAGATGAAATGGTTGCTTAAAAATGCCTTTTTCAGTTATAATTCTTGTGATAAAATTTGCGGGAGTTACATCAAAAGCCGGTGAAATTGCCGGACAATTTTTAGGAGCAATGTGCTTCCCTAGAAAATTAGTTACTTCTAAACCGGAGCGCTGTTCGATAAGTATATCTTTTCCGGAGGGGATTGTGGAGTCTATTGTAGAAGTAGGAGCGGCAACATAAAAAGGTATTTTATGGAATTTTGCTAAAATTGCAAGGCTATAAGTTCCTATTTTATTTGCAGTATCCCCATTGGCGGCAATTCTATCTGCTCCAACTATTACGGCGTTTATATTTTTATTTGTCATAATATATGCCGTCATATTATCTGTGCATAATGTAAAAGGTACTTTTTCTTTTGATAATTCCCATGCTGTAAGTCTGGCACCTTGAAGTAAAGGGCGTGTTTCACTCACATAGACGTGAATGTCTTTTTCCTTTTGAAATGCTTTGATAATGATTCCGAGTGCTGTACCAAGTCCACCGGTTGCTAATCCGCCAGTATTGCAATATGTAATAACATTTACTTTTTCCGGTAAAAGTTTATAGCCATGTTCTGCAATAGCTTCACACATCTGAATATCTTCTTTGTGGATTACTTTGGCTTCATTAAGAAGCCTTTCCCATAATTTCGGTGTTGGTAAACTCTCGCTATTTTTGGTGATATTCCTTATTCTTTCAAGCGCCCAGCTAAGATTTATAGCAGTAGGACGGGTTTTTTTAAGTATCTCAATATTTTCATATAAATGTTTGAAAAAAATTCTATGCGTTGATCGCAGGAAAGCTTTCAAGCTGATAACCAATCCAAAAGCAGCAGCGATTCCGATTGCAGGTGCACCGCGAATAGCCAGTCGTTTTATTGCATCAGCCATTTCCAGATGATTTCTGATTTCTATAAGTGAATATTTAGTTGGAAGAAGTGTTTGGTCAACGATAAATAAACGGTTGTCTTTCCAAAATAGAGGTTTAATCATTTGCAATTCATTTGTTATAGTAGTAAGAAGTTATTTATCTACATTACTTTAAATTGATTTGTATTTTCACAGAAATACACTCATAAAAAATATACAAGTTCCTAAAGTGTAATCAATTGTTGAAGACTTTTATAGCGAGAATTGATCATATCCTTAGTTAAGTTTAATAAACCATTAATACTAAAATGCTCAACACAAAAAGACCCCATGATATTTCCATAAATGATAGATTTTTTCAATTCGTCGGAGCTGATCTCAGGGCAAGCAGATAGATAGCCGATAAGTCCACCAGCGAAGCTATCTCCGGCACCAGTAGGATCGGTTGGTTGAATTACAGGGAAAGCAGGAGCATAGAATAGTGAACCATTATCACTTAAAATTGCACCGTGCTCCCCTTTTTTAATAACAACATATTTTAGTCCATATTCATGGATAGATTTTAAGCCTTTTAATAAATTTAACTCACCAGTAAGTTCACTAAGTTCACTGTTATTAATAAGGATTAGATCGACTTTCTTAAGAACCTTCATAAGGTCATTCTTTGTGGTGTTTATCCATAGATTCATCGTATCTAAAGCAATTAATTCTGGATTTTTCATCTGATTGAGAACATCCAACTGTAAAGATGGTTGGATATTTCCCAGGAAAATGAATGGGGTTGTTTTATATACATCAGGAATTTTGGGTTTGAATTCAGCAAAGACATTCAGATTTGTATATAAAGTGTCACGGATATTGATATCTTCGTGGTATTTTCCACCCCAGAGAAAAGTTTCTCCCTCTTTGATTTCCAAGCCTCTGGTGTCAATATTTCTTTTTTCAAGCAGCGCTATCGCCTCTTGCGGATAATCGCTTCCAGCAACGCCTACAATTCTAACATTAGTAAAATGCGAAGCAGCTATTGAGAAGAATATAGCCGATCCACCAAGAGAACCATTACGTTTTCCAAAAGGGGTTTCAACATCATCAAATGCTATGGAACCAACAACAAGAACAGAATTACTTTTACTCATATTCACTCATTTTTAATAATTTGCAAGAGAAAATACGAAATACATTTTTCGTTTTCAATAAACTTAAGCTTTAATCGAAATATTAATTATATTTGAAGTATGAAATACAGGTACTGTTATCACTGCGGAGCACTTACAAAAATGATTGAAATTGAAGGTCGAAGAAGGTCATTTTGTAACAATTGCGATTTAGTACTTTATGAAAATCCAATTCCATCAGTGGCTATCTTATCAATGAATGATAAAAAAGAGATACTGCTTGTACGAAGGTCTGTTGAGCCAGGAAAAGGAAAATGGAGCTTGCCTGGTGGCTTTATAGAGATGGGAGAAACACCTATTGAAGCTGTGGTTAGAGAACTGTACGAGGAGACCGGTCTTCAATGTAAAAATCCAGAACTTGTAAATGTGGATACTCACTTGAACGGATTTTATGGAGATGTTTTGCTAATAGCTTATTCTGTTGAATTAGAAAAATATAATGTCACGTCGGGAGACGATGTGAGTGAAGTTAGGTTTTTCAATTTAAGCAAGAGACCAGAGTTGGTTTTTCAAATTCATGAGGATTTTCTGTTGTACTGGGTAAAAGAAAAGAGTCTAAATTGAAATAATTACTAAGGTAGGATGTAGTATAATTGAGTCGTAAAGTTTTTATTGCAATGAGTGGCGGAGTTGATAGTTCGGTAGCTGCTTTAGAACTGATAGAAAATGGTTATAGTCCAATTGGAGTAACGTTGAAAATGTGGCACCCTGCTGGAGATAAGCATTTAGAAAATTCAATTAAAAAGGCTAAGGAAATTTGTAGAAAGTTAAATATTCCGCACGAAGTTGTTGATGTACATTCAGATTTTGAAAAGCAAATTATCCAAAATTTCATTGCTGAATATCTCTCGGGTACAACTCCAAATCCTTGTGTATATTGCAATAAGCAAATTAAGTGGAGAACGCTCATTGATCTTGCCAGTAAGATGGATATAGAATTTGTTGCCACCGGGCACTTCGCCATTATTTTTCATAATGAAAGTATTAGCAGGTATGAAATTCGAAAGGGACTGGACTTTTTGAAAGATCAATCATATGCATTGTGGCAGCTTTCTCAGAACGATCTGAGAAAAACGATATTTCCTTTAGGGAGTGTAAGAAAATCAGAAGTTATTGAAATTGCTAAAAAGAATGGTCTATTTTTAAATGATATTTCTGAGAGCCAGGATATTTGTTTTATCCCAAATAATAACTACAGAAATTTTTTAGCCGTTTATGTTCCGGAACGGATTCGTAAGATCGGAAGAGGTGAACTTATTGATGAAGAGGGAAATGTTCTCGGTTATCATGAAGGGTTCTATAATTTTACTATTGGTCAGCGAAAAGGCTTTAAAATGGGTTTTAACAGGCGGCGTTATGTTAAAGAAATTGATGCTTTAAATAATAGAATAGTTATTTCAAAAGAGCAGGGGCTGTACCGTTCGGAAATGGTTTTAAATAGAATTAATTGGATAAGTTCCCCTTCCTCAAGTTCTTTAGAAGGCACTATTAAAATTAGATACAATCATCCCGGAACTGAATGTTATGTTGAAACTTATGGCTCTGATATGTTAAAGGTTAAGTTTAATGAACCACAACGTGCCGTTACTCCTGGTCAATCAGCAGTGCTATATCAAGGAGACAAACTTATTTTTGGTGGAATTATTACGACGAAGAAATAGAATGTAAATGATAAAATATTTGACAATTATAACATTAACTCCCGATTTTTCGGGAAATTTATTCAATGGAACAAAAAACCAGAGAAGATTCACGACTTCAGTCGGGTAAAGATGAGATCTGTTGAGTGTAATCAATTGATAACCAATGAATTAATGATTTAAAATAATATGATGTAAAAAGGATTAATTCTATGAATAAAAAAGTTAGAATATCTACAATAATCAAGATGAAATCCGAGGGGAAAAAGATAACAGCTTTAACTGCTTATGATTATACGTTTGGCTATTTATTAGACGAAGCTGGAGTCGATTTGATACTCGTTGGCGATTCCTGTGGAAATGTCTGTGCCGGTTACGAAACGACACTCCCCGTTACGGTTGACGAAATGATATATCATGTAAAATCCGTTCATAAAGGGGTGAAAAGAGCATTGCTTGTTGCGGATATGCCTTTTATGTCTTATCAAGAAACTATGGAATTGGCTCTCCGCAATGCCGGACGTTTTATGAAAGAGGGTGGCGCTGAAGCGGTGAAGTTAGAGGGAGGCGAACATATTTGCCCTACGATAAAAAAAATGGTTGAGATAGGGATTCCTGTTATGGGGCACCTCGGTTTTACACCTCAGAGTGTGCATGAGCTAGGTGGTTATGGCGTCCGTGGGGCGGAGAAGAAGGAAGCTGCGATAATTAAGAAAGATGCACAGATGCTTCATGAAGCCGGGGCATTTTCAATTGTGCTGGAAAAAGTACCCGCAACACTTGCAAAAGAGATTTCCGATTCTTTATCAATACCAACTATTGGGATAGGAGCAGGACCAGATTGCGATGGTCAGATTTTGGTATCTTATGACATGCTGGGTTTGTATGATAAAATGAAGTTTAAGTTTGTGCGGAGATATGCAAAGTTAGCAGATGAAGTGCAAAAATGTGTGTCAGAATATTGTGAGGATATTCGGGAGGGGAGATTCCCCTCGAAGGAAGAGAGTTATTAAGTCTTATTGTTAAAAAAAATGGATTTGGAGCAAAATGGAAATTATCAGAACGGTTAAAAATCTTAGAAAAGAACTAACTCCTCTTCGTGAATTCGGTAAAACAATAAGCCTTGTCCCCACAATGGGCTATTTTCATGAAGGGCATCTTTCGTTAATGGATATCGCAAGAAAAAGTAGCGATATAGTGGTAGTAAGTCTTTTTGTTAATCCGATTCAATTTAGTCCGAATGAAGACCTCGAAAGATACCCCCACGATTTCGAAAGAGACGAGCAACTGGCTGAGGAACGCGGTGTGGATATTATTTTTTATCCCGATGTAAAAGAGATGTATCCTGAACCGTTTTACACTTACGTTTCAACGGAAGAATTATCCAGGGTGCTTTGCGGTGCATCCAGACCTATTCACTTCAGAGGAGTTACTACCATTGTAGCCAAACTTTTTAACATTGTACAACCCGATATTGCAGTATTTGGTCAGAAAGATGCTCAGCAAGCTATTATAATAAAGCAGATGGTAAAGGACCTGAATTTTCCAATAAAAATAATTATTGCACCTATAATTCGAGAAAAGGATGGCTTGGCAATGAGTTCACGAAACAAATATCTTTCAACTGAAGAAAGAAAACAGGCACCGACAATTTGTAAAGCCTTAACAAGAGCACATGAGGAAGTTCGACTCGGAAATAAAAATGCTAAGGAAATAGAAGACCTGATTCGGGAAATTATTAGTAGGGCCTGTTTAGCACAAATTGAGTATGTTGAAATTGTTGATGATTCTACTTTAGATAAGGTTGAACAGATAAAACCAGGAACCATTGTTACAGTGGCAGTATTCTTTGGAAAGACAAGGTTAATTGATAATGTTATTTTGTTAAAAGAATAGGATGAGGTTTTAATAGTTCCGATCCCATATCGTTTTGGTTATTGTATAATTCAAATACAAACCCGTTTGGTCGTTAAGCTCTGAAAGTGGGTTCGATTAG
>JADHYC010000024.1 GCA_016782645.1 Fidelibacterota bacterium
ATAACAGCAGAACAAACCACATAACCAGCCCGCCAACATTTTTCATTTTTATCATCTCGTCGAATTCTTTTAATAATATACTATAATCCTTAAACAACCAATGTGGTAAATCCTGAGCTGAAGTGATATCCTGACTTGTTACTACAATAGTAGCCTCTCCGTCCATCTGCATAATTTTCTGTAGTCTTTTTAAGGATACCCACATCTGCCCATTATCAATCATCGGCACATTTGTTTTGAAAATATGTACAACTTTCGCGTCAGCGGCATCAAATGTACCATTTGCATCCCGCCAGCGGACAGTGACAAAATCACCGATTTTTAGTTTATTATTCTCAGCCATCCTGGAACCCAACATTACCGGAATTTCCTCTGCATCCGATTTTAGATATTCAGTCGGAAAAGTAAGAATCTTTTGAGCCGGTTCGATGCCTTTTAATAAAATACTTTGAACCCGTCCTCCCGGATATATAGTGGCTTGTGCAATTAAAACCGGAGCATAATTATCATTTGATTGTAATTTTTCATGTATAATTCCATGAGCATCAGTCAATGTAAAGGGATCATAGGGATCGTAGTTTTCATACCAATATTGACCGCCGCCGATTTCCTGATTCTTTGTATCGTTGCGAGCCTGGCGGTCCCAACCATTAATAATACCCCTGTGCCAGATGATAACAAGGAAAGAGAGTGAGAGAACAAAGACATTCAGCCATGTTCTCAATCCCGCGCCGATAAGGTTGCGATAGGCTAATTTTAGTGCAATCATTTTAATTTCTCCTTTTATTTTAATGTATATTCTTCAACTAACTTTTATAGATAAGCAACCACTATAACGATGGTTGATGGTGAATGGTGAATGGTCGATGGTTGATGGT
Organism: Fidelibacterota bacterium; assembly: GCA_016782645.1. Classification (GTDB taxonomy): domain Bacteria; phylum Fidelibacterota; class UBA2242; order UBA2242; family UBA2242; genus BS750m-G69. The sequence goes on from JADHYC010000024.1 coordinate 879, forward strand.
TTCAAGGATTAATCTCATAACTTTCAAAACCTTCTTTTACATTATAAACGGTAGCCTTTGACTTGCCTTTCAAATGTATTTTCCTTTCAATGCTTTTTATCAAATTTGCGAGTTGCTGTAAAGCATTATCATATCTTGAACAAATGTTTTCAGTTCCGGCTTTCGGTAGCAATTTGACATCACAAGCATATCTGATATGAGTCACAGTTTCACGTGCTTCTCGACGGCAGCGAAATAAAGAATGCAAATACTCTGTACTATATTGTGCATAGAATCCTTCCGTCATATTTGCACAAACAGATTCCGATGATCTCAACGATTGAATCCTGAGCCAGCGGAAGTCATATCCATAATCCCTGGACATTTTCTCAACTTCCAGTGCCAGTTTGTAGAACAACTGATATACAGGCATTTCTTCTACTCTATTAATCTTTACCATCTTCTATCTCCATTAACCATTTCCCATTAACCATTATTTTTCATAAACTTTTAACGCTACCTAACTATTTTTCTCAACCAATTCATCTTTAACCACTCTCCCGTCTTCCAGGGATATTTTCCGGTGTAAGTATTTTTTAACTTTATCATCATGAGTGGCAAAAATAAAAGTTGTTTTCAGCTCTGAATTCAATTTTTCCATTGTTTGCAAAATGTTGTGGGAGTTTTCAGCATCTAGATTTGCCGTCGGTTCATCGGCAAGAACGATTACCGGTTTTTTTACCATGGCTCTTGCAACAGCGACACGTTGACATTCACCACCGGAAAGTTGTGCCGGTCGGGATTTTAATTTATCTAACAAACCTACCCATTCAAGTGCATCCATTACTAACTTTTTTCTTTCTTCTCTACTCTTTCCGAGTAAAAGCAGCGGGAATTCAACATTTTCATAAACACTATAAACCGGCAATAAATTGTAAGTCTGGAAGATGAATCCAAGGTGTTCATTGCGCAATTTTGCTGCCTTCTTATGAGATAATTCACCAATTGACTGCCCGAGAACTGTAGTTTTGCCTTCACTTGGAACATCCAGAGAACCAATAATGTTTAGAAGAGTTGTTTTCCCCGACCCGCTTGGACCGACTATACCGGTAAATTCACCCCGTTTAAATTTGAGATTAACATCATCAAGCGCCCTGAAATATCCTCTGCCAATAGGATAATCCTTCGCCATGTTTTGAATTGTGATTAATTGATTGTTTTCCATTACTATTTCCCTCATGTTAATTTTAATGATTGTAAATAAGCATCAGCTGGGCGCCATATCCGCCGCCCACTGTATTTATAGTTGATAATTGCGTTTCTGGAAAATGAAACAGCGCCAGATTCACAACAATATTATCATAACTACGCTGCCAACTGGCATATTGGATAAAATCGTCTGTTTCCCAGGAATAAAATCCCATCAGTGATAGATTGTCGAACATGCCCAGCGGATAGCTAAATATCAGAGCCGAGAGTTGGGCATCCTGTTCGGAATTCATGAATTCATTGCCCAGGTGGTTGATCATCTGCTCGCCCAGCACATAGAGACCGTTGCCAATACCGAAGGTGTAGTCCAGACCGAGGGTGAGCATTTGAGTGTAATTATAGGGGCTAGCGATGTCCTTATGCTGGACGACGGCCTCAAACCAGGCGCCGATAAAGACATCCCAACGCCCATCCAGTGCAATTCGGTTCTCACGAAAAATCCTGTCTGATTCGGTATTCTCCGCCTGGCGCGAATGAAGCGTAACGGCCATTTCGCCCATAGGCACCGGCGCCTGAAAACGTCCGCCAAATTCAGGTTTCTTTGCCGCAGTAGGATTAACTTCATAGCCCTTGGTTTCATCATTGCCGTAGAGACCCCACAACCAGATATTGGCATTATTCAGAAAGTTATAACGATAACGCAATCCGTAAACCCCCTCCGTAATTTTCATTGGGTCTCGAGGATCTAATCGATCAAACCACATCAATGACCTTAACAATTGTGCAGGACCAAAGTTGATTTTCTGTAAACCGATCTGGGTTTCCGACTGTTCCGTAGCATAGCGGGCATTAAATCGATATAATTTCAGATTATCCCATGACACTTCTTGATCCGTATGAACGAAACCATGATATGACAGATCTAAATCGAATATGTTCACAGATGAAATCGTCCGGGATAGTCGTAATTGTGGAATATACTGCATTCCGGCATTGAACAGCCATTCATCATCGGAATATCTGCGTGTTAATTGAGTCGAAAATTGTCCTCTCATATCGAGTTCAACTGCAGATACCCGGGTTGTTATAATTATGAGCAAAACGAACACCTGGAATCTGTATAAGACATTTTTCACTGTTGCTCCGATTCAGGCGCCGGCATAATGCCGTAATAGAGAAAATTGTTTATCTCCAGCGCAAATTCCGTATAATTATCATAAATAGCCGCCAGCTTTTCATCCTTCGCTAATTCCGTTAGCTGCCGAACAACTGCCAGGAAAAACTCCGGGCGCATACTCTTGCGAACTTCGCCCCTCTCCTGGGCACGCCGAATCATGTCCATGAATTTCAGCATGACTTCGCCAAATATCTTATTGTAAAAACTTTGTAGATCAGGAATCATATTCAGGTAATCATGAACATACTGGTTCCCCATCTGAGATGTTGCTTCTTCTTTCATTTTCAGCATAATTTTAATTTTTTCCGTAAAGGGAATATCACGCCGGTCCAGTTCATCCAACTTTTGCATACTGTCGTCAGTCATCTGCTGCCATAAATATTTCACCAGTTCGATTTTATTGGCAAAATACTTATAAAAAGTCATTTTGCTTACATTTGCAGTTTTGCAGATTTCTTCGACTGATACCCTCTTTATTCCATAACGAGAAAATAAATCATTTGCACTTTCTACAATTTTCTTGAATTTAGGTGATTGCAAATTTCTCTTTGTCATTCTTTACCAATTCCTGTTAAATATACGGAAATTGTCAAATAATACTCAATTCGTAAGAAATATAGCAATATCGTAAACACTTGTCAAGTATTTTCTTAAATTTCATTGTTTCACCGGAAAATAGAACACTAATTTACCCCGTGAAATATTTCTTCCTTAAATTTTTTTGCTATCGTCATATTTCCTTATTTCACGGAGTGCACACTGATGATACGGATAGACACAGATAATTAATTATGTTTTTATTCTTTCTTCATATTTATCTGCTATTTTCATTATTCCCCGTATGACCGTTGGGTGGGTTTGTGTCAACCTATTGGCATCAACTTTTCTTTAAATTAAGAAACATTTAGACTGATTAATTCATGAGCATATGAATTATTTAATTTAGAACTTTTTATTATATTTCGAAGTCTGAGTAATAGATTGTGAATTATAAAAAATGACAGATGAAATTTTAATAGAGCGTTTTCTTTCCGGTGATGTTTCTGCCTTCAATACTTTGGTTTGGCGGTGGGAAAAGCAGATTTACAATTTCATTCTGAGATATTTAGGGGATTATGAGCTTGCAAAGGATGTTATGCAGAGGACTTTTATACGTGCATATAAAGGTCTTTCGAAGCTCAAAGACAAAAAAAGGTTCTCTACATGGTTGTTTCAAATTGCGCTAAATCAGTGTAAGGATGAATTTAAGAAAAGGAAGCGTAGGCATGTATCAATTAATGAAGTACATAGAGATGAAAACTCTTGTACGAAGGAACTAATTAGTATAATTGCTGATCCCAAAGATGGACCTGAAAATGCGACTCAAATGGATAGTGTTACATCGGTATTAAAGAGAGCACTCCAATGTATTCCTGAAGAGCAACGAGTTGTAATTATTATGAAGGAATATCATGGATTAAAGTTCATTGAAATTGCAGAAATATTGAGAGTTCCTTTGAACACAATAAAATCAAGGATGTATTATGGTCTCAATTCGTTGCGTAAAGTTTTACAGCAATGGGGAGTAGACCGGGAGGATTTAGGCTATGAAGTGTGAAGATTTTAAACTTATAATGATCGATTACATATATGATGAAACATCACCGGGTAATCGGACTGAATTGGAAAATCATTTAAAGGGTTGTGAAAGCTGTCAGGAGAAGTTCTCTGTTCTGAAAGCGACTTCGAATATGTTGAGAAAGTGGGAAGATGTTGAGCCAAAGGTAAATCTGACATTTGTTAATGAATCGAAAAACTTTTTTGCTGGATTCATTGAAAAACTTCGTCCAGTCAAGATTCTATATGGTTTGGGTATTGCTTTCGCCTCTCTTTTGATTATTCTCTCGATAGCGAATACAAGTATTAGTTATAAGGATGGAGATTTTGGTTTACAAATGAGTTTGTTTAAGATTTCCCCCAAAGAACAGGTAAGTGGTATAGTAACAAAGATGGATTTAGAGGATTTAAGAAGGGATAATCTGAATCTCGTTAGTCACTTGTTTGAAGAGTATTCAAGGCAGCAAAGGATAGAAACGGTTATGCTTTTTGATGAATTTAATAAAGATATTGAGCATAAACGTCAAACGGACTTAAGACTTGTTTCTGGAGTATTACAACAGGTTCATTACGGGGCAGAGCAACGTTTGGATCGTACCGATAAGGCTTTAAGCAGTTTGATTCATTATGTGAATATGCAGACACGACCCGGGCAATAAGGTAAAAAATAATAAATGGAAAGTGAAAAATTAAAAAGGAGGTAGTGATGAAAAGTTTAAAACAAATTATTAACCCTATTTTAATGGTAATGATAATGACCAGTCCAATATTATCTGTTAAAATTATGGCGGATACCTCAGATAAACAGATGGAACAAATTAATCGAGACATAGAGATAATGGAAAATGTTCTTGATAAACTTATTATTAAAGAAAGCCCCTTTTATTTTAATTTTGATGACCATGTTAGGGGAATCTATTTAGATGGTTTCGGACTACTTTTTGATGTTGAGAGCTTCGGATTAAATGGCATTTCCAGATTCATCAGCAAAACGATAAGTAAAATTCCAAACATTAATATTACACATGATAAAGGGAAAAGGGTGAGAATAGATATTGATGAAGATGAATATATTCATGCGGAAGAAGCTGACAAGAGTGCGAGATACAAAATTGATAAAACAAAAGAATTGCTATTTAAGTTCTATCGGGATTATGCCAGTTCTATTAAGTCATTAAACCCTGATGATAGAATTTGTGTCAACATCAGGTTGAGAAATGATTTTGGTTTTATTTCTTACAACGATGAAGAAAAAGTACCCTCTCAGATTCGAATGAGTGCATTAGCTTCAGACCTTGCAAAATTCCGCAGAGGAAAGCTTAGTAAAGATAAGTTGCAGAAAAAAATCAAGTTTACAGAGATATATGGTGATGATAATGATAGAGACGTTGAAATTATGGAGAGGATTCTTGATACAGCATTAGAAAAGGATGAATTGAGAAAAATCCCCGGTTTAAGCGGACATACACGCGGGCTATATCTTGACGATTTTGGTATTTTGTTTTTTTCACCGACCAGTCTTTTAGAAAAAAATATAAAAGTATTTGTAAAAAATGCTTCAGAAGCAGAGAAGAGAGCAGAACAGGCTGAAAAGAGGGCTAAAGAATATGAAAAGCGAGTTAAGAAATATAAAAAGAGGGTAGGTAGTGATAAGGATAGTTTAAGTTTCTCCTTTACTTTTAATATGGTTGACTTTGATTTCGATTTCCACAGGTCTAGAGTAGAAATAGATTCCATCGTTAATAAAATAAGAGATGACCTTCTTGAGTTGCTCGGGCAGTATAGCCATACACTGAAGAAAGTCAAGGATAATGAGTGGATAATGATCGCTGTTGATTTAAATGATCGTTTTTGGAATGAAGACCTTTGCTGGCTCTATATCAAGGTAAAGAAATCGGATGTGATTAAGTACAATAGAGAAGAAATAAATTTTAACAGTTTTAAGAAAAGAGTAAAAGTGTGGCGAGGGTAATGTTAATTGATGATTGTTAATTGTGAATTGAAGTAGAAATTTAATTGAGACGTTAATCTTATAGAGATACTCCGAAGTAGTCAGTTGTGCATCTGGGATTTGTGTTTCCCCGGGCTCCTTTGGTGCAATAGCGGTTTCCTGTTTTTCTAATCAGAGATCCCACTGGGATAGGTAAACTTATTTATTTTAAAGATTTTAGCTGAGCTTTATAAATTTCTCTTATTTTAAGAAAAAAGTCATAATACAGGGGCAATTTAAAATCCATAAAAGCCCAGGTATATGGCGAAAAATTTCCCTTTTCGTAATGCAAAGCCATATCGGCATATATTCCTCGATAGATATAAATTTTGTGTGTTCCGTATTTAGCTGAAGCTAGGACTACTTTATCGTAATCCATATAACCAATATCAAGATTTACCTTGCGTTTGTTATTTATTCGATATTTATCTTCAGTGGAATTACTTGTAAGTTTAGCATCCGCAAGGTAGGATGGGCTGATAAGATCGCTGAATGAACAAATTCTCCTGAAAATAGGAGAGCCCATTTCGCTATTGTAGTAAATTGTTACATTGAATGGAAAATCTTCGCTTGATAGATCAATTTTGCTGAATTTTTGTTCCAGGTCTTCCAATGATTTTTTGAGCAATTCTTCAGAACTGAAAAGTGCTCCGACGAAATATTTTACAGGTTTTGCTTCTTCAGGTTTCATTGTTTTTACTACCATTGAGACACTTCCGAAGGAATCCCTTCCGGGAAAAGTCACAAAGAAAATTTATATATAGGTCATGCATGATAAAATTTGAAATTTTCAATAAGCATCAGCGTTTAGATACCCATTTCGGTACTTTATATCCAAGCTCCTTATCATAAATAAGATTATTTTTCAGTGCTTTTTCTGCTTTTTGGACTAAACTGGATGGGATGTTAAATAGATTATTAACGACTTCAGGAATTTCATCTAGGAAATTTCCCTTGAAATCGATTCCTGCTCCTTCTCTTTTCAGATAATGGTTATACAGGTAAGTAAAACTGATTTCGTCACGTTTTGAAAGACAAATCCCGTGCATTGTTCTCCAGTGGAATGAACTATTCCAGAATTTCAAGAAGGTCTCGGGAAAACTGGAGATGTTTCTGAAAGAGTATCGTAGTTTGAGATTTTTATTCTGAAACGTGAAGAGTGAATATTTGTCGTTTTCTGTGTTATATACAAGAGAAGCAGGAATAAATGACAGATTTTGATTCCCAGGAGATTTTGATATTAAAAGAGGCTTATGAATCAGATATCCAGGATCAAGAAGGAATTCATTTGAGTTGTATTTAAGAATTAGAGCACAGTGAGAATTTTTCCCGGATTTCATATCAGCCATAATAATGTGAGTTTCGTATTCATAAAAATCCAGTATTGTTTTTAGAAAGAAAATAAGAGAAAAACAGGTTCCACCAAGTCTGAATTGATCGTAATCCGAGATGATTTCTTCGGGGAATCTATTGGGAAAATCGTCCCATTTCTTATTCAGTTTAAGGATTTTACTCAGATTCTCGTAGGGCAGTTTTGAAAACTGCCTTATAATTTCCAAAACATGTTTGAGGGAAGGTTTTTGCTCTTTTATATCGAAAATTTTTAAGAAATACTCCGCAGCAGTGAAATGGTTTTTTGTATTTAAGAATGATTTATTGATCATAATGAAAATTATAGTGAAAACAGTAAAAAAACAAATTCAGTTATTTTCCATACATAGCATAAAAAATATTTTATTTTTGCTATTTTTATATTAAAATGGATTTCTTCATTTGTTCTTTTAAAATTAAAATGAATATATTCCTGTTAAATAACAGGATATTTATTAACAATAGGTTATAACCAAAAATCATGACTATCAAAATATTCGTTACAGGTGGGACTTTCGATAAAGAGTACAATGAACTTGAGGGAAAACTCTTTTTTAAGTACACTCACCTACCTGAAATGCTAAAATTGGCTCGCTGTAAATTAAAAATTGACATCAGAACTTTAATAATGATTGATAGTTTAGACATGACCGATGCTGATAGAAAGATTATTCTTGAAAACTGTAAAAAAACAAAAGAAGATAAAATACTGATTACCCATGGTACTGATACAATGGTAAAAACTGCTAAAGTTCTTGCCAATTCTATAAAGGATAAAACAATTATCTTAACCGGTGCAATGGTACCGTATAAATTTGGCAGTTCTGATGGTTTATTCAATTTAGGAAGCTCTCTGGCATTTGTCCAAACTTTACCACATGGAGTTTATATTTCGATGAATGGCAAATACTTTCGCTGGGATAATGTTAGAAAAAACAAAGAAACAGGTGTGTTTGAAGAAATAAAGTAAACATCTATTTTTTAATCTATCGGATGTTTTTTTCCAATAAATAAATATCTTGGAATAATTTAAAGAAATCTCATTGGAGTAATCCTATTTTTTTATTATTCAATAGGTTTGGAGGAAGCGCAGTATTATTCATGAGTTTTATTAATATATATCTAATCTCTAAAGGGAATTTAAGATGGCTGCCTTGACCAATATGAAAAAATATGAAATTAGACCTGCGACTGAAGACGATGTTTCATTAATTCTTTCATTTATCAAAGAACTTGCGGAATATGAGCAGGCTTTGAATAAGGTTGTTGCGACTGAGGATATTCTTCGGAAGTCTCTTTTTGGGGAGCATCGGTACGCTGAGGTTATAATTGGTTATTATAATAGTGTCCCGGTTAGTTTTGCTGTATATTTTTATAATTTTTCAACATGGTTTGGTAGACCAGGATTATATCTTGAAGACATTTTTGTAAAGCCGGTGTATCGTCACAAAGGATTTGCTCGAGCGATGCTGATTTATCTGGCAAAATTAGCAAAAGAGCGCAAATGCGGGCGATTTGAATGGAGTGTCCTTGATTGGAATAAATCTGCTATCAGGTTTTATAAAAGAATTGGTGCGGTTCCTATGAACGAATGGACAGTCTATAGACTCACTGGTGATGCCTTGGATAAATTGGCTGCTGGGAGTTGATTGCAAAGCAAATATAGAACCAGTCGTAAATCTGCTGTGTGAATTTAGCTCAGAGCTATATGTGATATTTATAGGAAAGAGGCAGAGAAATTACACTAACTTTGAAAATTCAATTCAATTAAATAGATTCGCACTTGATGAATGAAAGTAAGAACGAAATAGAAAATCGCAAAAAAGATCATCTTAAGATAGTCTGCGATGAGGATGTCAATTACCAGAGAGTAAGTACAGGATTTGAAGATTACCATTTTATCCATAATGCATTACCGGAAATAGACCTTAAGGATGTTGATGTTTCTACTGATTTCCTTGGGTATCAACTGAATTTGCCCTTGATGATCACATCTATGGGTGGTGGTGAAAATCAAGGTAAGAGTTTGAATAGAGGCCTTGCAAAGGCTGCGAATTCAGAAAAAGTTGCATTAGGATTGGGAAGTATACGACCTGCACTTAATAACCCTAAAGCGATTTCCAGTTATGCAATTGCACGTGAATATGCTCCTGATATACCTATTATCGCTAATCTTGGAGCTGCTCAACTTTCTTCAAGTCTTGCTTCTAAGAACCTGTCCAAACTTCTAAAAGATATAGGAGTAGACGCAATCTCGATCCACTTGAATCCGCTCCAGGAGGCTTTACAACCTGGGGGAGATACCTCATTTAAAGGAGTAGGTAGAGCAATTGAAATTTTAATAGATACAATATCACTTCCAATTATAGTTAAGGAAGTGGGTTTTGGTTTATCTGTTAATGTTGTAAAGAGATTACAAAAAATCGGAATCGAGTGGGTTGATATAGCAGGAGCGGGAGGCACATCCTGGGCGAGAATTGAAGAGAAGAGAATTAATAATAAATTTTATAAAAAGGTTGCCAAGGAATTTTTTGAATGAGGTATCCCTACTTTACAATCACTAATTGATTCAGTGAAAATAAAAGGGGTTAAAGTTATAGCATCCGGTGGGATAGATACCGGGTTAAAATTCTCAAAAGCAATTGCTCTTGGAGCATCTCTGGGTGGTGCCGCTGCTCCTTTTTTACGAGTCTGGAGAGAGAATGATGTAGAAGGTATACAGGAATTGATTAGTATATTTAAGGAAGCTCTTAGATTGTCACTATTCTGTACAGGGACTAAAAATATTAGTTCATTTAAAGGTAATACATCAATTATTGAACGAATTGGTAATTAAGCGTAGACTACATTATGAACTATTAATTAAGACTTACGGCTGATTACATATTAAAATGTTAGATTAGGGCGATTTAGAAATGGAGATTTTATATCTTGGAATTTAAATTTTCGTGGAAATGTTGGGTAAGATGAAGAAGATATTTTTTTCCCTTATCATTGTTTTTGGGTTTGTTAACTCATGCAATTTCCTTTCTGCATCTGACAGTTTTGCCATTTTTTATACCGGTACAGTTCGTGGCGAAATTGAACCGTGTGGGTGAAAATCTGCCCGTCTTGGCGGTCTTGCCAGGAAAGCAACTGTTTTTCAAAAAAACAAGGAGAAATACAAAAATAGTATTATCCTTGATGCGGGTGATCTGTTTTTTCGTACTTCATTAATGCCAGAAAATATGTTAGTACGGAAAAAAGAAACTGCTCTTTTTCTTATAGATTCATATAATGATTTAGGGTATCAGGTTTACAATGTTGGCGGCAATGATCTTGCAGCAGGCTTAGAATTTGTCAAAAAAGCCGAAAAAATAGCGAAGTTTAACTTTATTTCAGCGAATATTGTTGATAGTATAAGCAGTCATCTTTTATTTAAACCTTATAAGATCATAAAGTCAGGGAATAAGAAGTTTGGGATTATTGGAATAACTTCAAAACCAAAATATAATGTTAGTGGCGTTAAGATTACCGAGCCTCTATATGCGCTGAATAAATATTTACCTGAATTAAAAAAGCGGTCTGATTACATTATTGTACTTGCCGCTATAAATAATATTGATGAGGCAAAGATAATTAACAGTAAAACTTCCATTGATTTTTTGCTCTGTGCCAGCACATATAGATTTTCCAAAACCCTGGATTTTGCTAATAGTATGTATATTGCAAGATGCGGAAATATTGGGAAATATATCGGGGTTATAAGTATGAACATTATTAAAGAGGGACTACTACTTGAAAACGTTTCAAAAATAAATAATCAACTCAGCTACACTGAAAAGCGACTAAAATCCTATGTGAAAGATATGGGTGATAAAACTTATGATGAATATTATGCGGATCGTCCTTCTATTTTGAATGTGATCCATAGCCTTCAAAGACATGAAAAAGAACTTAAGAAGCAAAAGGAAAAAATTGTTAATGCCCTTGATTATGAATTGGTAAGATTGGACAATAAAATAAAAGACGATCCTTATATGTGGAAGAAAGTCAATGAGCATAAAGCTGTATTGAGAAAAATGGGAATAAAAACGAAGTCCATTAAGTAATAAAACACCTATCTATTTCAATATAGATATCTACTCTTTAAAAAAGTTAAAATAAGAAATGAGTCCACTTAAAAAAGGAGAGCTATTAGAAAAAGAAACCGTTGAAACGGTTGAAGAAGTAATATTGTTTTAGATTAACCCCCGACTTAAGACGGGGGTTAATAAGAAGTTACCAGTTATAATAACTGTTTCAACAGTTTCTGAATTTTTGGTATTATGCAAAATACAATTCAAGTTTCAACCTTTTTTAAGCAAACTCAGGGAGGAAATTTAATACAATTATAAGTTGTTGATCACTATAGTTTTGGTTTGTACTACTTAATAGTGATACGAATCGGGAAACCGACGACCTTCCCGATAGCCATCGGGACGTTCTCTAAAATATATATTTATTAGGTTGTTTAGTAAGATGGTGGAGCTGGACGGGATCGAACCGACGACCTCTTGAATGCCATTCAAGCGCTCTCCCAACTGAGCTACAGCCCCTTGCTATCTAAAAAGCGGTTAGAAAATTACGAGTTAACTTAGCAATAATCAAGTTTTTGTTATCTTAAAAATAATATTTGTATTTTAAGAAAATATATATCTTTATATAAGAAAATCTGTTATGTAATATTATCAACATATTTATTAACTTATCACTCAAGTTTTCATGATCATTTGATTATGAAGAAGAGAGGAAGTTGATTAGCCAATAACTTGTTTATTTTTCCTTGTCAAAGTACAGCCTGAAATATAAATTCATTCGATTTTTAATAATGGGGAACTAAGGTGTTTAAAATCCCTAAATTGTAAGAAATGATTTTATTTAATGAATGTTGGTAATTTATGAAACTCGAAAAGCTGCTTTCAGTTGTAATAGAAAAAAAAGTAACAAGTAACCTAAACCCTGAAATAAAAGGGGTAGTCTATGACCCTCTTCGTGTCAAACCAGGCTTTCTTTACGTAGCAATTAATATATATACCCAGCTCAATAAGATTGAGCTTCCTGATGGTCATCCATTTGTCAATGATGCAATAAAGGCTGGAGCTTCTGCAGTACTTTTGCAAAGAGATCTGCCTGTACCGGATGATGTTGTAAAAATCGTTGTGCCGAATTCTCGCCTCGCACTCGCACTTATTTCATCTGAATTTTACGGGCACCCATCGCAGAAATTCAAGCTGATTGGCATTACTGGCACTAATGGCAAGACTACCACTGCGCATATAATTGAAAGTATCCTGGTGCAGAATTACCGCACGGGTCTTATCGGAACGCTTTATTATAAGATAAATGGCAAAATCTATAAGTCCAAGGATACCACACCAGAGCCTCCCGATCTCCAGAAAATCTTTACTAATATGAATGAACAAAAGTGCGACTATTGCGTAATGGAAGTATCATCGCATGGAATTGATTTTAACCGCGTCGCTGGCCTCAAATACGTATTGGGTGTCTGGACGAATTTTACTCAGGATCACCTTGACTGGCATAAGACTATGAATAATTATCGAAATACGAAACTACGCTGGTTTGCCAATCTTGAACCTAATAAAACAGTTATTATTAACGTAGATGATCCCTCTGTAAAATGTTTTATTGATGCGGCTCGCGCCAAAAAAATTACATACGGAATAAAGAACTCTGCTGATGTAACAGCAAGAAATATAAAGCTTGGTGGTGACGGAACTGTATTTACTTTAATCACGCCGGTTGGTGAGATTGACGTACAGGCGAAACTGCGTGGTAAGTTCAATCTCTATAACATGGTTTGTGCTGCTGCTGCCGCTCATACCCAAGGGATCTCTTTAGAAAAGATCAAAAGTGGACTTGAAGGAGAAATCATTGTTGCAGGTAGATTTCAATCGGTGAATCAAGGACAGGATTTTACTGTTATTGTGGATTATGCACATACACCGGATGGTCTTCTTAAAGTACTCAACGCTGCTCGGTCAATGAATCCAGAACGTATCATCACAGTATTTGGCTGTGGTGGTGACCGTGACCCTTCCAAACGTCCTAAAATGGGTGCAATTGTAAAAGAACTTAGTGATATCGCAATTATCACTGATGATAATCCCAGGACTGAAGACCCCGAAGAAATAATGGATCAAATTGTCACGGCATTTAAAGATAGAGTAAATAACGATTATAAAGTCATTCATGATCGACATGAGGCAATCCAGCACGCTATTGACATTGCGAAGACGAATGATCTAATTCTCATTGCTGGTAAGGGTCATGAGAACACGCAAACCCTTAGAGACAGAACTATCCATTTCAATGATTATGAAGTGGCAAATGAAATCCTTGAGAAGAGGAGAGAGAATTATTCCAGAAAATGATCTACAATATTGTAAAATCAATTAGGAATTTATTTTCATGACTGACAGTACCAACATGATTAATAGAAATGTTTTGGTTTTAAATCAGACGTATGAACCGCTGCATATTTGCAATGTTAAAAGAGCTATTATTTTAATTCTTGCACAAAAGGCGACTATGGTAAAGACCGTTGATCATCAAGTTTTAAGAACTGTGGACACAACTTACCCAATACCAACAATTATTAGAATACAAAAGTATGTTTGCGTTCAACGATGGGAAGCTGTTTTAAAAAAAGATAACATATTTAAAAGAGATAACTGTACTTGTCAATATTGTGGTGCTAAAGGAGTCCCCTTGACCATTGATCATGTGATTCCCAAAGCATTGGGAGGTAAGGATATATGGACAAATTTGGTAACAGCCTGCCATTCCTGCAATAATCGTAAAGGTAATAGGATTCCAGAAGAAGCAGGAATGGCTTTAAATCGTAAACCAAAGAAACCACACAGGCTACATACTTTACAAAAATTTGCAGAATCTCCTATCGATGAGTGGCGTCCTTATTTATTTTTAGATTAGAAAAAGGAAGTTATGGGAAATATACATTCGAAGGAAAGAATTCTTAGCGGAATGAGACCAACCGGGGAAATGCATTTAGGTAATTATGTTGGTGCTCTGGAAAGTTGGGTAGCTCTTCAAGAGCAATACGAGAATTTCCATCTTATTGCTGATTATCATGCTCTTACAACAGACCTTGATACTAGCAAAATATTAGATAATACAATAGAGATGATTATTGACTGGCTTTCAGTTGGGATAGATCCTGAGAGAAGCCCTATTTTCCGCCAGAGTCAGATCAAAGAGCACTCTGAACTCCATCTTATTTTCTCTATGCTGATTACAACAGCACGACTTGAAAGAAATCCCACCTTGAAAGAGCAGATTAAGGATTTAAAAATCGCAAATATGGTGTATGGTCATTTAGGTTATCCTGTTCTTCAAGCGGCTGATATTCTTTTATATAAAGGCAATTTGGTTCCGGTGGGCGAGGATCAGGCTCCTCATGTAGAAATTACCAGAGAAATTGCAAGAAAGTTCAATTCAGTATATGGTGAAGTATTTCCAATACCTAGAACGAAGTTGACTAGTTTTTCACGACTTCCCGGTTTGGATAGGAATAAAATGAGCAAATCACTTGGTAACACTATTTTACTTTCTGATTCAGAAATGGAGGTAAAGGGAAAAGTGATGAAAGCCATTACCGATCCTCAAAAAATTCGGAGAGGTGCTCCAGGTAGGCCGGATATTTGCCTTATCTATACCTATCAGAAGAAGTTCAACAATAAGGAAACTAAAGATATATATTCAGGATGTACAAGTGGGGCACTTGGCTGCGTTGATTGCAAGATGAAATGTTCGGAAGCTATATCGAAAAAGATTGAGCCTTTCCGTGAGAAGCGTAAACATTTTGAAAAAAATAGAAATGAGGTAATTGATATACTTGAGGATGGTGAAAAGCGGGCTAATGTTGTTGCAAAAAAAACTATGGCAGAAGTTCACGAGGCAATGCAACTTGGATGAGAAATTTATTATTTATTATTGATTATTGACTACTTGTCCATCGTAATTTAATGTAGATGGATTGATTATTGTCTAACAAGCGTATTGAGAATAGAAAGTAGAAAATCGACAATGAATAGGATTAAGAGAAATAGACAATAAAAATTGAGTTATAATGTAAAATTGGATGTGTTCGAGGGTCCGCTTGATCTGTTGCTTTTTTTTATAAAGCGCGATGAAATAAATATATATGATATTCCAATTTCTCATATAACCAATGAATATTTGGAATATCTTGAATTAATGAAAAGCATGAACCTTCATCTTGCTGGTGAATTTATTTTAATGGCTTCACTTTTAATACGTATTAAAGTCCAGATGTTGCTTCCTCGTAAAGAAGTTGATGAGACAGTGGATGTTGAAGACCCAAGGACAGAGTTAGTAGAGATGTTACTTGAATACAAAAAGTACAAAGATATAAGTAATTTTCTTAGAAAATTAGAAACGGATCAATTAAAATTGCATCAAGTAAGTTCGTTTTTAGATTCCGTTGAATGGGACCCTGAAATTTTTTTATCTGATGTAAATCTTATAGACATGGGCATTGCTTTTAAGAAGTTACTTATAAATCTCCCAAAACCCTCATACTACGAGATTGAAACTTATAAGATTAATATAAATCAGCAGATTCAGTTTATTAACTCGGTGTTCCTAAATAGGAAGAGAATCAGATTTTCCGAACTTGCACAGCGCCTAGAAAATAGAATTGAAGTTCTTATCACCTTTTTAGCTATTTTAGAAATGATTAAAAATCAGGAACTTCGTGTTTCTCAAAAAATTGTTTTTGATGATTTTTGGCTTACGAAGTTAAAATCGGAGAATTTAGATGTTATCCCAAACGCATAGGATTATAGAATCACTTTTATTTAGCGCTCGAGAACCACTTACCGAAAACCAGGTAGATATTTGTCTTCAGGAAGATGTCTCTCTGGAAGAAATTGTGAAGGAATTAAATGATTATTATGGAAATGAGAAAATGTCAATATGGATTCAGGAAGTATCAGAAGGATATAGATTAATGACCCGGAGAGAATATGACCCGTGGATACGGCGACTCTATCAGAATAAAGGGAAAGTGAAACTCTCAACGTCTGCTCTTGAGACTCTTTCAATAGTTGCATACAAACAACCTGTAACGCATAGCGATGTTGATACTATTAGAGGTGTAGATTCGATAGGTACTTTAAAAACACTCTTAGAAAAAAATCTTATTGAAATGAAGGGACGACTTGATGGCCCTGGAAGACCATTAACATACGGAACTACATCGTATTTCTTGGAATATTTTGGATTGCATTCCATTAGAGACCTCCCTAAAATAAGCGAGATAGAAGAAATCTTTGATGCAAAAAATAGAGAAGCCCCATTCGAAGGGAATTCGCCTCAATAGGTACATTTCCTTGTGTGGTATAGGCTCGCGTAGGCGGTGTGAGCAATTTATCCTTGATGGAAGAGTTACAGTTAATCAATCTACTGTAACTGAGTTATTTACTGTTGTTAAAAAAGGTGAGGAAATTCGTCTTGATGGAGAAATTATAAACCCTAAAAAACCGGTATATATCCTAATGAACAAACCTGCCGGCACTCTTACGACACTACACGATCCTCGTGGAAGGAAACATGTTGGACAATTATTAAAAAGGGTTCCATTTGTTAAACCTGTTGGTAGGCTTGATATGAATACTACCGGGGTATTGCTTTTTACTAATGATGGAGAACTTTTATACAGGTTAACACATCCAAAATATCAAATAGTAAGAACTTATGTTGTTACTATTGCTGGAATAGTTTCTTTTAATGTAAGGAATATTATTGAAAAGGGGGTCGAACTTGGTGATGGAAAGATTGCTCGCGTAAAAGTATTAAAGATCTTACATCGAAAGACACAATCCATTCTATTATTGGAATTAACTGAGGGAATGTATCGAGAGATCAGGAGAGTATTTAAAATTCTTGGATATAAAGTGAAAGCTCTTGATAGAATCAGTTATGCGGGTATTGGTTATGGGGCACTTGAAAGAGGGAAATGGCGCTATTTGAGTTCAAGTGAAATAATAAAATTGAAGGAAATTTGCAATTTTAAAAAGTAATGGAAAAGATTTGTTTTTATATAATATAGGATTAAATTTGTTGGCTTTTTGAAAGGTTGATTATGGGTATTATAGTTGCAATTGATGGTCCAGCTGGTGCTGGAAAAAGCAGCACAGCAAAAGAGGTAGCTTTCCAGCTGGGATTTATTTATATTGATACAGGTGCAATGTATAGAGCGGTTACCCTTGAAGTAATTAGAAGCAATGTAGACGTTTCTAATGAGAATCAAGTTACGCTCATTGCTAAAAAATTAAATATTCAATTTCGATGGATAAATAAATATCTCCGTACTTTCTTAAATAATGAAGATGTTAGTGATGAAATTAGATCATCAGAAGTTGCTGATCTTGTTAGTCCTGTAAGTGCTATTCCAGGAGTGAGAGATGTTATGGTTAAGTGTCAACGTGATATGGCTAAGCGTGATAATATCGTAATGGAAGGACGGGACATCGGAACTAATGTATTTCCATCGGCAGATTTTAAGTTTTACCTTGACGCTGATATTGATGTCAGGGCTAAGCGCAGGATTAGCGATTATAAGAAAATCGGTCAAGAATTAACCTTGAAGGAGATAAAAAAAGAAATAAAAATACGTGATAAAATAGACTCCTCACGTAGATATTCTCCACTAAAGAAAGCATATAATGCAATAATTATTGATACAACAAATCTAAGTTTTAAAGAACAAGTTGAGATGATCGTGAATAGAGTGAAAAAAGTTTTATCATAGATAATGTTAGTATAGTAGAAATATTTAACACTAAACCCAAGTAAGGAATTATTTTAATGGTTGATGAAGAAAAACAGTTAAACCTTAAACCTTCCGATACGTCGGAAGCAATGAAAGAAAAAGCAGATACTCCTAAAGCCGAAACTTCTGATGAAATGGGAGCATCGCCAGAAAAAGTGGAAGCCTCCGTAACAGACGAGCCTACAGTGGAAGTTTCTGAAGAGAAATTGTCTGAAGAAAAGTCTAGTGTTGATGTTACTGAAAAAATATTCTCAAAAGAAGTTATAACAAGTGGTCCATATTCGGAAGAAATCAGGGTTGTTAGTTTAGATGATCTTGAAGAGCGAAAAGAAAAATCCTATGATGATCAAGTTAAAATTTATGAAAGTTCTTTAAAGGATGTATCTCAAGAGCAGCGAGTTATTGGGAAAGTAGTTGCTATCCATGAAGATGAAATTTTAATGGATGTTGGTTTCAAGTCGGAAGGCGTTGTTGCCAAAGATGAATTTGAGCAAGGTGAAATTCCAAAGATAGGTGAACAGATAGAAGTTTTCGTTGATGTTCTTGAAGATGAAAATGGACAGATGATTCTTTCCAAAAGGAAAGCGGATTTCATGAGGATTTGGGAACGGGTTAGAGAAATATATAATAACAAGGAAACAATTGAGGGCAGAGTTGTAAGTCGTATTAAAGGTGGTATGGTTGTAGACATTATGGGTATTGATGCATTTCTTCCTGGTTCTCAAATAGATATACGACCTGTTATCGATTTTGATTCCTATGTTGGCAAGGCTTATGATTTTCGCGTTGTCAAATTAAATGAACTTAGAAAGAACATCGTCTTAAGTCGTAAAATGATTCTTGAAGAAGATATGAAAGAAAAGCGCCAGGATCTCCTCTCAAAAATTAAAGTTGGAGATATTCTCAAAGGTAGAGTAAAAAATATAACCGATTTTGGAGTTTTTATAGATTTAGGTGGTCTTGACGGCTTACTCCATATAACAGATCTATCCTGGGGTAGAGTAAATCATCCAAGGGAGATTGTAAGTATGGATGAGGAACTAACAGTCAAGGTCATTGATTATGATCCGGAAAAACAGAGAGTATCACTGGGATTTAAACAGCTGACACCTCATCCCTGGGAAGGTGTTGAGCAAAAATATCCTGTTGATTCGATAATTAAAGGTAAAGTTGTCAATATTACTAATTATGGGGTTTTTGTAGAGCTTGAAAGAGGAGTAGAAGGATTAATTCATATATCTGAGATATCTTGGATAAAACATATAAAACATCCTTCTGAAATATTTTCTCTTAAAGAAGTAGTCGAAGCGAAAGTTCTCAGTATTGATAGTGAAGAAAGAAAAATATCTCTAGGATATAAACAACTTGAGCCGGATCCATGGGAATCCATTGAGCAGACATACAAAGTTGGTTCATTTCATAAAGGAATTGTAAGAAATCTAACTCCCTATGGTGCTTTTGTTGAACTTCAAGGGGGAATTGACGGTTTTGTTCATATTTCTGACCTTTCGTGGACGAGAAAATTACATCATCCAAGAGAAGTTTTGCGGAGAGGGGATGAAACTGAAATAAAGGTTCTGGAAATTTCGAGAGAAAATAGAAAAATCGCTCTTGGTATAAAGCAGGTGGTGGAGGACCCATGGCCGCTTATCGAGGAGACTTATACAGAAGGTGCTATAGTTGAAGGTGAAGTACTTAAAATCACTGATAAAATTATTGTTGTAAAGTTGGAATATGGTTTGGAAGGGATCGTCCCGCTGAGCCAGATCCCCAGGCAAGATAGGAAAAATGTTGCCGAAAAGATTAAAATCGGCGAAAAAATGCAATTAAAAGTCCTTGAAGTTAGTAAAAATGAAAAGAGGTTAGTCTTATCTCAAGAACAGGCAATTCCCAAAAAGCCCAAGTCAGATGCCGAAGCATATATGATGAAACAGAAAAAGGTTACAGATAAATTAGAGATTCCTGAAGCAGTTATAAAAAAGATTTCTAAGTCAGAAAAAGCAAAAAAAGAACCTGAAATTAAGAAAATTGCGAAGAAGAAATTGAAACCGGAAAAAGTCGAAAAAGAAGAGATGAAATTATCTGAAAAGAAAGAGAAAGTAGCCAAACCGAAGAAAAAAACCACAATCAAAAAGGCAAAAGAAGAAAAAGAGATCGAAAGTAAATCCAAACCAGCTGTAGAGAAGGTAGTTAAAAGAACTACAAAAAGGGAGACAAAGCCCAAAAAATCCCAAAAGGAAGATGTAAAAATATCTAAAGGAAAACCTGAAAAAGAGAAAAAAGCGACCAAACCTAAGAGGCCTGTAACTAAAAAGACCGAGAAAAAAACAACCCAAAAGCGTACAACGAAAGTATCTAAGTCTAAAAGTGATAATTCTATAAAGATGAAGGAAAAACCTAGTGCAAAGAAAGAATCGAGTACTGAGGGAAAATAGTAAGTTGAATTCAGAGAGTCAAATTTGTTTAAGCATAGGGGCTTGGAATATCCAAGCCCTTTGATTATTTTCAAGTATATGATGAAAACAAATAAACGAAGTATAAAAAAGAAGGTACATAAAAAGGATTTACTATCAGAATCAGGTAAAATTCTAAAAGGTTGGTTTTTTACTAATACCAAAATAAAGGTTGGGATTTTTATATTTGCTTTACTCATTTGGTTTTTCACAGTTTTGGGTAAAAAATATACTTATACTTTTGATGTTTTTCTTGATGTTCGGAATATTGTACAGGGAAAGACACTTAAGGAAAAGATTCCTAAAAGAATCCGAGCTAGTTTTTCCGGGAAAGGTTTAGACCTTTTTTTTCTGTCAATGTCAGCAAAATCATCCTTTAAATTTGTTCTTGATCTCCAGAGTATTAGATGGTTTTATGATTTTCAATTAAATGAATATTTTTCTGACAATCCAGAAAAGATTATTATTCCCCGTAATGCAGACGTGGAGTTCAATCAGATTGTTTGGCCTGATACTGTACATGTTGAGCTTGATAGATTTAGCGAAGTTAAAGTACCAGTCATTTCGCAATTGAATATTGAAGTGGCTCCAGGTTACATTGTAGTTGATGATCCCCAGTTATATCCTGATAGTGTGATTATTAGTGGTCCAAGAACTTATGTTAAAAAATATAAGAAGATAATGACAGAAGAGTTTTCTCGCACGAATTTATCAACTCCGCTTGAGGTAAACCTCCAATTAAAAGCATCCGATTCCGATAATGTAACAATTTTTCCAAGCAGTGTTGAAGTAATCCAAAAAGTAGAACAAATTGGAGAAAGAACTATAGATAACATCCCGATAGATATTATTGGAGTTCCAAAAGACATTAATGTTGACTTGAGCCCATCTAGTATTTCATTAACGGTATCGTCAGGAGTTAGTTTAATTAAGACTTTGGAGCCGAAGGATATTAAGGTATTTTTCGATTTTTCAAAAAGTTGGAAGTCTGGTAAATCTACATATATCCCATCAGTTTCTTTACCGAAAGGGGTTATTGAATGGAGCAATATGACTCCAAGAAAAATCGAAGTGCGCGTGGTTCGGGAAAGGACTCATTAATTGATTGTATTAGGTATAGAAACTTCCTGTGATGAAACCTCAGTAGCAATTCTTAAAGATGATGATATAATGGTAAATTTAATATCTTCTCAGCTTCTTCATCAGGAATATGGAGGTGTTGTACCGGAATTTGCTTCGAGAGAGCATATGCGTCTCCTTCCGTGCCTTACACAGAAAGCTCTGGATCAAATTTCTATTAGCTTGAATAACATTGATGCTATAGCGGTAACAAAGGGTCCCGGATTGATGGGGGCACTTCTTGTTGGATTGAGTTTTGGTAAGGGGTTATCTTATGCATTAAATATTCCTTTTCTAGCGGTGAATCATATAGAAGGTCATATTATGGCTAATTTTTTATCTCGAGATTCAGGGCTTAATTTTCCATTTCTGTGTTTAATTGTTTCGGGAGGTCATACTCAGATTGTTAATGTGAAAGATTTTGGAGATTATGATATTCTTGGTAGAAGTGTTGATGATGCTGCTGGTGAGGCATTTGATAAAGCTGCGAGAATTTTGAACCTCGGTTATCCTGGGGGACCTGCTATTGATGAGTTTTCAAAGAATGGCGACCCAACGTTTCACTACTTTCCGAGAGCAAAAGTAAAAAGATCTAGAGCTGATTTTAGTTTTAGTGGCTTAAAAACATCAATGCTTTATCTTGTTAAGCAAAAAGGGCAGGAATGGGTACAGGGCAATCTTCCAGATTTATGTGCTTCTTATCAGGAAGCCATTGTTGATATGCTGAGGACAAACACTTTTTTAATGGCTAAAGAAAAAAATATAAGTACTCTTGTGATTGCCGGTGGCGTAGCAGCTAATTCCAGGCTGAGAAGGGTATTTTCTAAAGAAGCAAAAAATCTCGGTATAAGAATATTTTTTCCTTCGCCGGAATACTGCACGGATAATGCAGCAATGATTGCCCGGACAGGTTTAGAGATGATAAAGCATAAAATCAGTTCGTCCTTGAATGTTTCTGCTGTTCCAAACCTGCCGCTGAATTAACATTTTTAATGACCGAATTCTCAATACATTTTCAAAATTTAAACATATGGCCATTTGTTGCACTTGTAGCGATTGGAATACTTATTTTTTTCGCTTTTTACATTCCTAAAAAAAACATATCAAGTAAAGGTAAGATTTTTTTAATTGTTTTGAGAACATCGGTGTTTTTGGGAATAATATTTCTTTTTCTCAAACCGGTATTACAGTGGACAAAAGTAAGAAATCTTTCTCCGAAGCTGTTGGTTTGGATCGATAATTCTCTGAGTATGACAGCGCATAAAGATTTTTCTCCGGACATACTGATGGAATCTATAAAAAATATGGATTCGGAGTTGAAAAAAGAGAATATAGACATAATTTACGATATTTTTAGCGATGATATTGAGAGTGAAACTCATTTGTTAGATAAAGTTGTTTTCAACGGATTGAGTACAGATATTTCTCACATCATAAAAGAATCCAAATCAAAGCATGTAGATGAGAATATAAGTGCAGCAATTTTAATATCAGATGGTGTTGTTACGAAAGGCGAAGACCCAAGTCTTATGGAAATAAATTTACTTTTCCCCATATTTACTATTGGCATTGGTGATAGTATGCTGACAATGGATCCTTCAATATCACAAATTGAATTGCCTCAATTCGCTAAAGTTGGAGATTCGGTTGAAATCCGTGCAGAGATTGTTCCTCTTGGAGATGGTAAGCCTTTGGAAATTATTCTCAAAGAAAATGGAAAGATTATTCAAAAAAAGATGTTTGAAACTCAATTGCAAGCTTTTAATAGAGAAGTGATTTTTCATGTTGTACCAGATGAAGTGGGTGTAAGAAAATATGAAATTGAGATAGAGAAAGCTAATGATGCAAATCCGTATAACAATATTCGTATGGGATTATTGAGAGTATATTCTGCTGAGACAAATATTGTGGTTTTAAATGCCAGAGCAGGCTTTGAATCAAGGTTTTTAATTAGAAGTTTTGAAAAAATTGAAAATGTTAAAATTTATAGTCTTGTAGAGACTGCTTCAAGTTGGATTCCACTCCCCTTGTCCTCAATTATTAGAGAGAAATGGGATGTAGTTGTTCTTTTTGGCTATCCCTCGGATAAGACGAATATGGACCAGTTACAATCTATAAAACAAAAGATTGAAAATGAGTCAGTGCCTATGCTAATTATCTACGATAGACCGCTTTCATTAGAAAGGGTGAATATTTTGGTCGGTGAAACAATTATTGAGGGAAGGGTTAACGATAGGTCGAAGGAAACAGTTTTGGTTCAACTGACTTGGAAAGGTGAAAGTCATCCGATTATTCGCGATGCTCTTTTTAGTTATGATTTTAAAGATTTAGTGCGTTCGCTTCCTCCAATCGGATGGCCCTTTAAGAATTTAATACTTGGTAGTGGATTTGTAAATTTAATAACAACTGCAAATTTATCAGAACACCCTGTGATTGCAATAAGGGATTTTGGAGAAGAACGAATGGCTGTTTGTTCTGGTATGGACTTTTGGCGATGGTGTTTTATGACGCAGGGAAGTGGTGAAGTAGATTTATATACTAAGACTTTTACAGGGCTAATTAAGTGGTTATCTGATACTCTTAGTACGTCAAATATTCAGATGTCATTAGATAAATCCATTTATCTCTCGGGCGAACCGGCAGAAATTTCAGGATTAGTTTTTGATGTCCAGGGAAAGATAATACAATCCGCAGTAGTTAAAGGTATAGCAATAAGTGAAAATGGTGACGAACAACCATTCGCGATACAATGGGACGGTAGCCAGTTCAAGGGCGAGATACCTCTAAGATTAAAGGGCGACTATAGAATAAAAGTAATCGCACAATTTGGAGATAACGAATTGGGTGTTACAGAGAAAAAATTAACAGTTGTTGATCAACCGATTGAATTATCAGATATAATGCAAAAAGCTGATGTACTCAGGTCTATTTCCTATAAGACTTGTGGGAAGAAAATCAATATTGATGATCTCCAATCTATTTTAAATTTTATTACTATTGAGAAAAAAGAGATAGAAGAAAAGCACGAGCTTAAATTGTGGCGCTGGTATGGTTCTTTTGTATTTATTATATGTTTGCTTTTTGTTGAATGGATAATTAGAAGGATAAATGGGTACCAGTAAAAATTACTTGCCCTTTTAACTATTAATAACCTAATTTCCAGTGTGCTGACGACTGAAGTAAATAAGAGGTTCGAATCGTAGAATTGATAGTATAAAAGTTGTTGCACGCTCTATTAACCCTTTAAACATACTTAATTATCTTTTAGGAGGATATTTATATGGAAAAAATAGCGATGATTGGGGTAGGATATGTTGGATTAGTATCTGGAACAGGATTAGCTGATTTCGGTAATGAAGTGATTTGTATCGATATTGATGAAGAGAAGATTAAAAAATTGGAAAATAATATCTTACCGATTTACGAACCTGGCTTACTTGACATAGTAAAAAGAAATGTGGAAAAAGGGAGATTAACTTTCACCACAGATTTAGATAAATCTATAAAGGAATCTGATGTTATTTTCTTGGCTGTTCCTACGCCTTCCGGCAAGAATGGCGAAGTGGACCTATCTTATGTATTTAATGTAGTTGATAAACTTGCCAAGATTATCGAGAGTTATAAAGTGATTGTTACTAAAAGTACGGTTGAGGTTGGAACAGGCGATAAGATTCACGAGCGGCTTATAGCAAAAGGTGTTTCAGAAAATATGTTTGATGTTGTCTCCAATCCTGAGTTTTTACGAGAAGGGTCTGCTGTTAGAGATTTTATGCATCCCGATAGGGTTGTTATTGGAACAGACTCTCAGAAAGCTATTGATGTTATGAAAGAGATATATCGTTCACTTTACCTTCTTGAAACGCCAGTTGTCGTTACTGATATAAGAACTGCCGAAATGATTAAATATGCTTCTAATGCATTTTTAGCTACAAAAATATCCTTTATTAATGAGGTTGCGAATATTTGTGAACTTGTTGGTGCAAATGTGCAAGTGGTTGCAAAAGCAATGGGTCTTGATGGTCGTATATCGAGTAAATTTTTGCATGCTGGACCCGGTTTTGGGGGGTCTTGTTTTCCAAAGGATACACTAGCGTTGACCAAAATGGCTGAGAAAGCAGGTACAAAAGCAACAATTGTGGAAGCTGTTATTGATGTTAATGAAAAGCAAAAAATGAGAATCGTTGAAAAATTACTTAAATTTTTACCCGATTTAAAAGGAAAAACTATTGGTCTTTTAGGTCTGGCTTTCAAACCCAATACCGATGATGTCAGGGATGCACCGGCGCTAACAGTAATAAAAGAAATCCTCGTAAAGGGTGGTCAAATCAAAGCTTATGATCCTGAGGCAATGAACGAAATGAGAAAACACTATCCTGAAATTTCATATGTTACATCAAGCAAGGATGCTATTAAGGATGTGGATGCATTGATTATATTGACAGAATGGAATGAATTTAGAAATATGAATCTGGATTACATTAAATCTATCATGAAGAATCCTATAATGATTGATTCTCGGAACATTTACGATCCGCAGATAGTTATTCGAGAAGGTTTTCAGTATGATTGTATTGGACGGAAAGTGGAAATTAAAAGTGAATCTGAAAAATAGAAGAGAAGGAAAAATTTAAGTGTCAAAAAAAATATATTTAATTACCGGCGGCGCTGGATTTATTGGAAGTAATTACATTCGTTATCTTTTTAAAAGGTATAAAGACATTATGATTGTAAATCTCGATAAACTTACTTATGCCGGAAATACCGCCAATTTAAAGGACATCGAATCAAGTGAGAATTATATTTTCATAAAAGGGGATATCTGCGATAACGGGGTCGTAAATAAAGTTTTTAGAGAATATCACCCTGACTATCTTATAAATTTTGCTGCTGAAAGTCATGTCGACAGGAGCATTGGGAATCCCGATGATTTTATTCGTACAGATATTTTTGGTGTTTATATTCTTTTAGAAGCGTCTAAGGAACTTGGTATAGAACGATTTATTCAGATAAGTACAGATGAAGTTTACGGATCAATTGAAAAGGGCTCGTTCACGGAGGAATCCTCTCTCAAGCCGAGCAATCCCTATTCAGCCAGCAAAACAGGTGGTGATCGGCTTGCATATTCCTATTTTGCCACATATGGTTTACCAGTAATAATAACTAGAGCGTCTAACAATTTTGGTCCTTATCAATACCCGGAAAAGTTGATACCACTCTTTGTTACGAATGCTCTGGAAGACAAACAACTTCCTATTTATGGTGATGGTCGTAATGTTCGTGATTGGTTATTTGTAGAGGATCACTGCATAGCAATTGAATTTATATTACAAAAAGGGAAAGTGGGAGAGGTGTACAATATTGCAGGTGCCAGTGAAAAGGAAAACATCCAGATAACAAACCATATTCTTGAACTTTTAGGAAAATCAAATAGTTTAATACATTATGTTGCAGATAGAATTGGACATGATCGTAGGTATTCATTAGATGCATCGAAACTTTACAATTTAGGGTGGAAACAGGAATATGAATTTGGAGATGCTCTAAAAGAGACTATCCAATGGTATAAGGAAAATTCAGACTGGTGGAAACCTTTAAAAAGCGGTGAGTATTTAGAGTTTTATAAAAAACACTACGGGATGGAGTTATAAAGTGACTTTAGAAGAAAAAATTAAAGACCATGAAGTAAAGGTCGGTGTAGTTGGATTAGGTTACGTAGGTTTGCTATTAGCCGTTGAATTTACGAACAATGGGTTCTCGGTTACAGGTATTGATATTTTGCAAGAGAAAGTCGATCTTATTAACAATGGGAAAAATTATATTAAAGATGTTAATGATAAAGAGTTAGCGGAAGCGGTAGAACAAGGATTATTGAGTGCAACGACTGATTTTTCAGTTATTTCGGAACTTGATGCTGTTTCAATTTGTGTTCCTACACCTTTAAGAAAGACAAAGGATCCCGATGTCTCTTTTATTATTTCAGCATTGGATGAAATATCGAAATATATGCATTCGGATATAATAATTGTTCTGGAAAGTACAACTTACCCAGGTACTACAAGAGAGATTATGCTTCCAAAGTTGGAAGAAAGTGGATTGAAAGTTGGTAAAGATTTCTATCTCGCTTTTTCGCCTGAGAGAGTTGATCCTGGTAATCAGGCATATAAAACAAAAAATACTCCTAAAGTTATTGGTGGAATTACAAAGAAATGTACAGAAATTGCAAAAGCATTATATGAACAGATAATTGATACAGTTGTGCCAGTATATTCTACAGAATCGGCTGAGATGGTCAAACTGCTTGAGAACACCTTCAGGTCTATCAATATTGGTTTGGCTAATGAGATGGCATTAATGTGTGATAAATTAGGTGTTGATGTATGGGAAATCATAGGTGCGGCAGCAACGAAGCCTTTTGGATTTATGAAATTTTATCCAGGTCCCGGTTTAGGTGGACATTGCATACCTATTGATCCCTTTTATCTTTCATGGAAAATGAAGGCTTTGAACTATAATGCACGTTTTATAGAACTTGCAGGGGAGATAAATTCGGCAATGCCTGAATATGTTGTGGAATTGGTGGGAGAAGGTCTGAACCGTCAAAAAAAGAGCATAAATGGCTCAAAAATATTGATTTTGGGTGTTGCTTATAAAAAAGACATAGATGATATACGAGAATCCCCTGCTCTTGATATTATGAAGATTTTAGAGCGAAAAGGTGCTTTAATTGATTATCATGATCCATGTGTTCCAGTAATTGATTGGAATGGTCAACCTATGAGATCTGTATCAATTTCACCAGAGCTGGTTTCCTCTGTTGATGTAGTTATCATAGTTACCAACCACAGTAGCTTTGATTACGGAATGGTACAAAAGAGTGCTAAACTCGTTGTTGATACACGTAATGCTATCAAAGGTAAATACGAAAATGTTTTAAAATTGGGGGCAGTGTGAGCAAGTTTAGAAATTTAATTTATTTACATATCTTTATAATATTTTCTCTCAATATTGTTTACGCACAGACATTAGGAAAACGCTTTATTCAGCCTGTAACTTCTACGAAAACATCTCCTCAACAAATTCCTCAGACGGTTGAACCTTTTGAAGAATATTTTGCTCTTGAGGAAGTGATTAACCCTACAAAATATATTATTGGACCAGGTGATGTATTTGGGTTGAATATTCTTACTAGCGAAAATGTTACTTTATCTCTAACAGTAAGTCCTACAGGTGATTTACTAATTCCATCAGTAGGAGTTGTAAATATTAATGGTAAAACGCTTATAGGAGCAATTACATATGTTAAGGATTTTGTAAAATCTCAAGCCTATCCGAATGCAATAGTTGATATGACGCTTTTAAATATAAGACAATTTCAAATACAGATATCAGGAGTAGTAAATAAACCTGGTTTTTATGTAATTACACCTCTTACTAGGCTTCACGAAATTGTTGAACAAGCAAATGGTTTTCATCAATTCGCTCAGGAATATAATATCAGAATTTCGAGAGTAAATGGGGAAAATACCGTTATTAATTATTTGGATTTTTTAAGAAATGGTTCTCTTGCAGGTGATCCCACTTTTCTTGAAGGAGATAAAATTTTTGTTCCGTTTGGAAATGTTGAAAAGGAGGGAATAGTAATTCGAGGTTCAATTTCGGGTAGAGGTTATGATATAATTCAAAAAGGTGAAACGCTTGGGGAATTTTTACAGCGTCGTGCAAGATTTAGTGAAAAGGCTGATCTTGAAAGTGTAACGATTACCCGAATTGTTAATGGCAAAGAAAAATTCCTAACCATTTTTCCAAAAGATTTTAAAACGACGGTGCTGAAACCCGGTGATGCTATTGATATATTAAGTGAACGAGGAGTCTCAGTAAACGGTTTTGTTAAAGCACCTGGCGGTTATACTTTTTTCCCGGGTTATACTTCATCAGATTATATTAATTTAGCGGGTGGAAATACTGTAGAAGGTGATCCGAATAAATCTACTGTACGGCATTTGGATGGGACAATAGAAAAGGGGCAGTCAGTTCTAATTCGACGTGGGGATGTTGTTGTAGTTCCGAGAACAAGAAAGAGTGTGCTTTTTGGGGATAGTTCAATACTGGAAATTAGCGCTGCACTGACTGCGGTAATTTTGACTTTCATTGCGGCGACAGCAAAATAGTAAAGAAGTAAAAAGTATTTATACATTAAGTTTATCGTGATTATAGAATTTTTTAGGAGCAGTAGTGGAGAAAAAAGAATTTAATCTTATGGATTATTTAAATATTATTTGGAAATATTTCTTTATTAGGGATTATGACATCATTTTTATTCATTCTATTAGCTTCTATTGCCGCAAGATAGTAATGTTATGTACTTGTTTTAGAGAGGTGGTTGAATGAAGGAGAAAAATATAGATTTGCTTGAGTTGATAAAAGTTATTTGGAAGCGTAAAGTCTTTATTATAATATTTGTTTTTATTACTACATCTATTTCTATAGGAATTTCATTACTCCTGCCAAAATGGTACAAAGCGACCGCGCGAATATTACCTTCCTCTGAGGGGCAGTCTCCCTTAGGAATGTTAGGGGGATTTGGAAGTTTTAATTTTGCCCAAATGTTTGGAGGAAATAGTGATCAGTTTCGGATTTTATCTATTCTAAAAAGCAGAAATTTGAAAGAGAATGTTGTACGAAAATTCAATTTGCAAGAACGATATCGCAGTGATTATTTAGAAAATGCAATTAAAAAGTTTGATGAAAATATGGATGTTGGCATTGGCGATGAGATGCAGATTTATATTCATATTTGGGATCAGGATCAGGACATGGTAGCTGATATTACGAACTATGCTGTTCAATGTTTAGATAGTATTAATATTGCAATTGCCAGTAAAAAGGCGAGTCAAACAAGGCAGTTTTTAGCGTACCGAATTGATGAAGTGATAGACAGCTTATTATTGTTAGAAGGCAAATTATCCGAATTTATGGAAGGAGAGAATATCATTAGTTTGGAAGATCAGATTCGAGTTGGTGTAGAAAGCGCTGCTCAACTAAGATCCGAGATTATTATGGCTGAGATTGAGTTAGCTGTTACTCGAAAAATGCTATCGCCAAGCGATCCCAAAATTGGGATGTTAAAAAGTAGACTAAGTCAACTTAATAGAAAGTACAGTGAATGTTTTAGTGAAAACACCTCTGATAAATTATTTCCTGATTTTAAAAAGGTTCCTGAACTCGGAATTGGATTAAAGAATCTAGAAAGGAAGACGAAGTACTACGATAGTTTATTGGAATTTTTAGGTCCGCAATATGAAAAGGCGAAAATAGAAGAAAAACAGGATATTCCAACGATTGAAGTTGTAGATTGGGCTGCTAGACCAGATCGTAAAGATAAACCGCATCGAGTTTTGATTGTAATTGTTGTATTTTGTGTAGTAACTTTCTTATCATCGTCTTATGTAGTTATTAAAGAAAAGAGATAATCGAACTACTAGATGTGTGAGAATGTTACTACTGTTTATATTTTAAGAGATAATGATCTATTTTTTGGTATGAATTAATACTTTTATACATTCTTTTCATGATTTCAGCGATAGAAAATAATAGATTGCTTAAGCTTAATACTTTTGACATTACGGAATGGCTTTTTTATCTGTATATTTTTTCATTAGTATTTATTTCCGGAATGACTGTAGGCAATCTTATCTCTAAAACAATTGGTTATATATTGATTGTTTATTTTTTTATCTTCGATATTATTATATATAAGAAGAAGATTATACATTTTGAAGAATTTGTATTCATTTTAATATGGGTAATAATTTGCTTAATATCAGGACTACAGGTTAAAGATCAGCAGCTATACATTGGTCGTTTGGCGACTATCTTTCAACTGGTCGTTTTTTATATCATCGGTTATTCTATTATTGTTAATCATCAAATTAAGGTAAAGAGGCTTTTTTTAGTTGTTATTTTCTCGACTATTTTGATTTTTATTCAGGGTATCTGGATGAGGAGTGGTGTATCTATATTACTAAGAGATTCCCGCTTATATTCAGCTCAAGGAAATCCTAATACTTTAGCCAATTTTGGTATATTCTCCTTTTTGTTTGTGACATATTTTGTTTTTACAGTTAAAAATATTTGGTATAAAACACTCTTTATCCTAATTGATGTATTCTTATTATATGGATTATTAGAAACAGAGTCTCGGAAGGCAACGGTTGTTATCCCGTTTATAATCTGTTTCTTCTTTATTTTGCATAGTGTGCATCAATATCGTGAAGCACAATCTAAGCTCCGTTTTATAGTACGAACATGTATAATTTTATCATTATTACTGCTAATTATGTTTGGAATCTATCAATTTTTCATCTATAGTGGATATTTTCGAAGATTTAATAAATTACTCATGTTTGTTCAGATGCAGAGTGGAAGGAACGAACAGGCTTTTAAAACAATTATTGATTATAGTACTTACGAGAGAAGGCAGTTTTTGAAGTATGGTTTACAAATGTGGCTTGATCATTTTTGGATAGGAAGAGGATTGGATAATTTTAAAACTTGTATTAATGAATATTGGTTGGTATCAAAGCACGTTTACGCGCATAATAACTATGTGGAAATGCTATCGACAACAGGTGTTTTAGGTTTTATATCATATTATATGATCTATTTAATAATTTTTAAAAAATTATTTATTGCATTAATGAGTAATAATTTAGAACAGAGAAAATTGATACTTGTACATACTCTTCTAATTTCAATGATAGTAATATTAATGATCGAGATGGTTATTGTTTCATATTACTTAAAATTCATTTGGTTGATTTTACTATTGGCTAGTTCATATACACGACAATTATTGATAGAGAGCTCTAATGATCCCGATTATGCTTAATGTTTTTAATTTTACACTTATACAGAAATTATACTATTTATGATTGATAATGATCATACGGGTTTGAAACAGAAAAAGAGGAAAGTTATATCCGATAGTGCTGTCCTTTCAATTGTAGAAGTTCTAATTCGTCTGAAAGGGATTATTTTCCTACCAGTCATTATTGCAACAATCGGATTGGATCATTATGGTGTTTTTGTTCAAATTTTAGTAAATCAATTTTTAATAATATCATTTTGCACATTAGCACTGGGGATGGCATTTTTCAGATATACATCCCAGTTCGAAGACAATGATGTTGATAATTTAAGCGTAGATTTTTGGACTGTTATCAGTATCAGCGCTATCTTATCCTTGATTGGCGCCGTTGTTATTTATGTATTGAGTCCTATTATTAGTGAACAGATTTTGGATGGTTTAGGTCTCTCTTCTTTACGATTGTCGTCTGCTTTGGTGATAATTGGAGTGTTTGGAGAACAATTGTCCAGATATATACAATCGCGAAGAAGGTTTAAATTATTTGGATTGTATAATATTGCTTATCAACTAGGTCCTTATCTCGGTTTTTGTATTGCATTGCTAATAAAACCGGATTTATTTTTTGGATTACAGTTTTATATAGGTGTTCAATTTGTAGCTGTCATCTCATTATTTATCATAGTGTTAAGGACAATTCGTTTCTGTTTACCATCTCTGAGCAGACTAATTAAGTTTATTCGCTATTCATGGGGATTGATGTTTTCATGGATTAGCGGTGGTTTATTATCAAAAATTAATCGGTACTTTATTGGGTATTTTCTAAATCCGGCTGCTATAGGAATTTATAATATTATTTATGCAGTCGCTTCGTTTTTAGATATGTATACAGTACCTTTTAGAAAATATTTTGATGTATATTTACCGAAAGAATGGGATAGTGGAAATATAATTAAGGTGAAAGGACAGCTAAAAGAAGGGTTATTATATTATCTCGTCATTTCAGTTGGTACATTAGTTGGCTTAACGCTCTATCTGAAACCCACTATTTTTTTTCTTTTACAAAAAGATGTTTCTTATATCCCGAATTTTGAATTATTGGTGTTTTTTATCGGGATAGGACTACTATGCCTTGGAATATCTCGATTTTATGATCCAATAATCAAATTTAAAGAAGTCAACCATCTTAAATTAGGGATTCTAGTCGTTGCAGTTATAGTGAATGCCGCTTTGAATTATTATTTCATTCCATTGTATGGACTTTTAGGTGCTGCAATAAGTACTTTTTTCGCTTACTTAATTGTAATTAGTTTTTTAGGTGTTCTTTTTAGGCTCAATCTAAAGCCGGTTTTTTTTATCAAAGCGACAGGAATGATGATTGCAACAATACCTATTTATG